>NZ_LBAW01000021.1 GCF_001648595.1 Legionella bozemanae
AGATGGGTAGTGACGCTAATAACAGAATTATGGACTAGAGAATTTCAATGCGTTTGCCATGAGCAGGGATTGAGGATTATGTGAGGTAGGATATGTATATAGTTGAACGATGCACAAATTTAAGATTTTGTAAGTAGCCCTTTCACGCAACGGATCTGGCTCTGAACTTTCTTTAAGAGGGTATCATTGATAAAAATATTAGCATCTTTATAATATATGCCATTAATTGATTTGAAGTCATATATGTTCTTATCCATTTTTAAACAACTACCTGCTGATGAATTAGTTAACCTATTAACATCTGTTGGCAGTAAAGAATTATTTACTCGCTGGCGAAGTATAAATCGAGAGACTAAAATCCAAGCGGAATTAATCCTGCTTTCTTCACAGAGAGCTGATTTTGTCCCTTATCAGCAGAAGCTCCTTCAACAGTTTGCCGCAAACCCTAGTTTTTCAAACCAAAGGACAGAGCAGGAAAAAATTGTCTATTTAAATACCCTCAAACTTTGTTTAAGACGCAATCCCTATTTATCCCTCATTGATAGAGTACATTGCTTATTGCTCATCCAAAACCTTGAAGGATTCCGGTATCATGTAAATAATTCAATATTTGATCAGACTCTTGTACGCATTGAGAAAAAAATTTTAACCTCAGACGAAATAACTATCTTAGTGCCTCAAATGACTCTAGAGCAAAAAATGAGAATAGGAAGAGCCCTTATTCAGGAGTCTGAAGATCTTCGGTGGCATAATTACCCGGAGCTAGATATTCTTATTGCTTGGATACCCCATAGCAATGAATCACAACGAACCACATTGATAGATGTTTTTCTAAAGAAATTAGAAGATGATTGTGTATATATCCGCGAAGGTGCTCTTTCAGTTCTTTCTGCTTTGGTGCCATATTGTAGTGAACAACAACGAATCATGTTAACGGATATCTTTATTCAGAAATTAGAAGATGATTTTGTACATCCCTGCGAAGCTCCTCTTTCAACTCTTTCTGCCTTGGTACCATATTGTAGTGAACAACAACGAATCATGATAATAGATATCTTTATTCAGAAACAAGAAGATGATTCTGTATATGTTTGTAGGTCAGCCCTTTCAGGACTTTCTGCAGTTATACCATACTGTAATGAACAACAACGGATCATGTTAATGAATACCTTTATTGAGAAATTAGAAGATTCTTTAGAAGATTCTAAATATTACGACAAAGCATCAGAATATTGGGATGATGCATTAGAGAAAGCTGCATCTGTCAGCGCAGCAGCCCTGGGAGGGCTTTCTACCTTGGTACCATATTGTAATGAGCAACAACGAACTATATTAATAGGGATCTTTATTAAAGAGTTAAAAGCCGGGTGTCGATCTGTTCGCGAAGCCGCTCTTTCTGGCCTTGTAACCTTAGTACCTTACTGTAGTGGTCAACAACGAATTACGTTGATAAATATTTTAATTGAGAAATTAAAGTGCGAGGATTGGAATACCCGTCGAATTGCGCTTGATGGTTTTACTGCCTTGGTAATACAAAGTAATGAGGAAGAACGAATGCAGTTAATGAGTATCTTTATTGAATGTTTAGGAAAGGAAAATTTCTCGAACTGCAATCTTACAACCTTAGTTTCGATGTGCAGTGAAAAACAACGAACACAATTGATGAATGCCCTCATTACCCAGTTAGATGATAGATGGTGGCACTGCCAACCGGTCCTTTCCGAGCTCACCGCCTTAGTTCCAGGCTGTACTGAGCAACAACGAATCATGTTAATAAATATTTTTCTTCAGCATTCCAAAAAGGGTGATGAGAGGATCCGCAAAGCAGCTCTTCCTGGACTCATTGCTTTGGCTCCCGAATGCAGCGAAGAGCAGAGCATTATGTTATTAAATGAATTAAAAAATGATTTAGATAATAACCAAGAAGCTATGAGCGCCTTATGCCTTATAATATTTAAGATCCTTCATTCAAAAAAAAGTGAATTAATCAATCACTTGGTTATGCTCATGGCAGAAATTAAGACTCCGTCAAACCTTATAAATGCTCTGGGTATTGAGTTAATACGCACATACTTAACCCAGACTTTATCCTCTGAGCATAGTGCGCATATAAATACATTTTCTTTATAATAGTAACTTGCATTTCATTGTATTGTATGGATATCATTATAGCGATTGTTTGACAATTTAAGCGATTCTAATGTAAGGAACTATTTACTACCATTGAGGTCTTTCTTTTTGTTGTTCTTCATCATCATTTTCTTTAGCATGCCTACTCGTTATTGGTTTTGGAAATTGGATTTTTTTCTATTTTTTCTTTTTCCATGGTTTTTTCCGATTCTGATTTATGCTCTAATTTTCCTTCGCCCATCATACCTTTATCACCAGAAAAAACTGAATGGTTAAAATCAAAATCATAGTTATTAATTTGATTTTATGGATATTAATAAGCTCTTGCAGGGTTTAAATTTTGAGATTTCTAGTAATTACCTCTTTCTTATTACTAATCATAAACTGATTTTGCCCAGTCATCTTCATCACAAGTAGTGCTCTCTTTAATTCTATAGATATACGAAGCATCGATGATTTTAGTATAAGGATGTTCTTTAAATAGGTTATCCGATGAACTTAAGACAAGATCTGTTAGCATACCTATTTTTGCTGTTATACGATTTGATTGAAAAAAATTCTCCATAAATTCCGGATAGAGCTTATCTAGCTCCGAAAGGCTTTTATTAAAAGGGTTGCTACTACCACTGAATTTAGTATAAAACTCTAAATAAGCGGTAGTGTAAGCACGTAATGCTATTCTCTCCTCTTCATTATCTACTTCTTGAGTATATTTTTTTCTTAAAAGTGAAATTAGCTGGCAGTAAAGTACATTAAACGCTGTTGTTGCTTCGTGGTTATCAAAAGGTATACTGACATAAAAAGGGTTCATCAATTCTTTATTATGAATCGTTATTTTTTTTATGCTACAAAAGGGTACAGCTAAGGCTGTATGCTCTTTTTCTCTTTCCATTCGACTAGGAAAATTAAGCTGATTTTTACGAAAGGTCGCATGAACATCCACAATATAATCAGAAAACAAAGTAGGATCGATTGTAATATAGCATCCATTTCCCCAATGTAATGCAATTTGTGGATCTTCTGACATACTCACCATATGAAAATCATTAGATAGATTTGTTAATTTGTGCAATTTTATTTGCTCAATATCGACTACTTCAGGAAAACTTTGACAAAAAACTCCTGTAAAGAGGGTGGGCAAAAGAAAAATTATACCTGCAAGATTATTATCACCTCGATATAGTGATTCGATAACAGGGGGGATTTTTGCAACATTTGATAACTGCACACCTGAGAAAGATTTTATACTTTTACTTGGGAAAAATGCTGGGTATTTATTATACATAATCTGTTTTATATCGCGTTACTTTGCGCAATAATATATCACATTGATCGCAAAAATTAAAATACCTGTTTGTTTATGATTGCAATTTCTGGATAACCATATTCAATAATTTTGCCCAGTTAAATCCCATAACAGTAAATCAAATTGCTATTCCTCAATCCGCAGAAGAAGTAAGTCAACTAATTTCCAATCATAATGGCCCTATATCCATTGGAGGCGGTCAATATAGTCAAGGAGGACAAATTGCAACAGAAAACTGTCTTTTTCTTGATATGCGGAAAATGAATAGAATTGTTAAATTAGATAAACAAAAACGCCAAATTACTGTAGAGGCTGGAATAACATGGAGACAAATTCAAGAGGCCATTGATCCTCAGGATCTTTCTCTTAAAATAATGCAATCTTTTTCTAATTTTACTGTAGGGGGTTCACTTAGCGTTAACGCCCACGGTCGTTATGTTAATGAAGGGTCTATAATTCGCTCAGTTGAGTCTATAAAGATTGTTCTTGCTGATGGTACTCTTGTAGAGGCCAGTCCTACACAAAACTCAGATCTGTTTTTTTGGTGCAATTGGAGGTTATGGAGGACTAGGAGTAATAGTTGAAGCTACTTTAAATTTAGATGTTAATACTCCTATAATTCGCACAGCTAAAAGGATGAACATAGATGAATATAAGAACTATTTTTTTCAAAACATTCGATATTCAAAAAATGCTATTTTTCATAATGCAGATTTATATCCCCCAGATTTTCAAAAAATTACAGCTGTAACTTGGATCAAAACCGATAAACCTGTCACCATAAAAGAACGACTGGCCTCTCAAGATAGGCCTACTTTATATCAAGAATATCTTTTAAATTGGATATCAAATAGCAATAGTGGCAAATACTTCAGGCAATATATTTATGACTGGTATAAAAATTTAGGGGAAATTCAATCATTACTGATTTTTTAGTAATCCCTAAAATTTTAAGATAATTAGCATAAGCCCAATGATACTTTCTTTTCCAGAGTACTTTGTTCCAGTTAATTGCAGAGATGCCTTCATCATCAACAACTATCATAATACCTGTATATGGGGATATTTCCGTTGTTAAAAACGGAGAAACATTTCCTTTATTTTGTGTATTATCGAACAAAACTTATTTGAAACAGCTATGATCTAAAAACTTCTTTTCTGAAATATCGAATCGATAAACATTTCCATTTGCATTTATTAGAATAATAAGTTGTGTTTCCTCAATGAAAAATTGGCATTGATTTTTGAGGGTTCCGTTTTCGAGAAAAATAACAATGAATTCATAGGTCGTGCTGGACTTGTTTATCTTAATCACAATGCTAATCAACCGGATATCGAAATCGGATATGTTTTACATAAAAAATACTGGGGGCAGGAGCATGGAGTCGAATTAATGGATGCATTAATTGATTGGGGATTTGCTCATCTAGCTGTTGATAAATTAGTCGTTGTTACTCGTCCCGAAATATAAAGTCAAAGCGTTTATTAGAAAAATGTGGCTTGCATTATGTAAGAACCATTGTATTTGGTAATACAGATTTTCTATTGTATGAAGCGCATAAATAATGCACGGATTAGCTCTAAGAGAAAAAAATATTTGAGAAATAGGAAGTCGAAAATTGATAGCGCGAGCTTACTTCGGTGTTTTAATACATTCATCAAAATGGGGGAAGCTCGATTGTACAAAGTTCTAGATTTATTTAAGCCTGTTGCAAATATTGATTTATATGAAAAATTGAACAAATAAATAAAAAGGTTTAAAAATTGTTATACAATAAAATAAGAGCGCTCCTTTGTTTATTGCATGGATCCACTATAGCCTTTGATTTAAAAAGTAGATACCATCTCATTACCCTTTCAGGATGATCATGGCCAATGCGAGATAAGATCTTAATACTTTATGCACTTTCGGCTCTATTAGGCATATTAACAGGGACTGTAGGTTCATTATTGCAGCTGGCAATCCATTGGTTAAATAATGTTTTAATCAGCTGGTTTCATTTCGCAGGGTCAAAAGGTTATAACATCAGTATCATCTCTGCACTCACAACAATGGTCATGGTTTTCATCGCGTGGGCATTAGTAAAATGGGCTGCAACGGAAGCATCAGGAAGTGGTGTTCAGGAAATTGAAGGAACTTTGCTCCATGAGCGCCCAATTTTTTGGCGAAGACTATTACCTGTAAAATTTATCGGTGGTGTTTTGTCAATTGGTTCTAAGATGGTGCTTGGGCGAGAAGGACCCACCATTCAAATTGGCGGTAACCTTGGTGAGATGTTCGGTGAATGCTTCTCTTTAACAAGGAAAAGGCGTGATTCACTTATCGCGGCTGGAGCCGCAGCAGGTCTTGCAACAGCTTTTAATGCACCTCTTGCTGGTGTCCTTTTTGTACTTGAAGAAATGCGTAGTGGATTTAATTTTTCCTTTACAAATTTTAAAACAGTTGCCATTTGTTGCGTGGCTGCAACCATTATGTTGCATATCATTATTGGGCCTCAACCCGATATTAAAATGGTTGTCTTTACCCTGCCAAGTCTTCAATCGCTTTGGATTTTCTTTGTCTTTGGTATCATAGTAGGTATTGTAGGCCTTTGGTTTAATGTGTTTTTGATGAAACTGCTGTACAGCCTGGACAAACTAAAACCCTGGATGAAAGATATATATGTATTAATTATTGGTCTTACAGTAGGATATTTGGCTTATGAACAGCCTGGCGTTGTTGGAGGCGGGTATCATATTATTGAACAAGCTTTAATCGCTTACCCTGATTTTTCAGTTTTGATGATGTTACTTATAATCCGATTTATTATGACTTTATTGTGTTATGGCACAGGTGTACCTGGTGGTATTTTTGCACCTATGTTAGCTTTAGGAACTATTTTAGGATTAGCTGCTTCACATATTCTTCAGGCAATTTCAAGTGAGATAACCATTCATCCGGGTATGCTTGCAGTGGCTGGCATGGGTGCTCTGTTTGCTGCTTCTGTAAGAGCACCGATTACAGGAATTATTCTTGTTGTTGAAATGACACAAAATTATTTATTGATATTGCCATTAATGATTACCTGTTTGACCTCGACTACAGTTGTTCAGTTAGCAAAAAATGCTCCTATCTATACTCAACTTTTACGTAGAACGTTAAAAAAAGAAACATGTTCATAACGGTATGCTCCTCGGTTTTTATTTCCTCAGTATGCAGCATTTTCTTGTTCAACAGAAATTTTATCGTAACAATTTAAGCTGACAAACTCTTCAGAGTCGTTGGTTCCTAAACTAGATTTAGATTGGCCATTGGGTAGATTTTCTTCTTATTACTGATGTTTTAGTGTTTTCTTTAACCTTATTTTGAAGAATAGATTGTAACCACAATTTATTTATTGTTTTTTCAAAAGCATGATTGGGTTTTATTACTCTTTCTGCCTACCTATTTCAAAAGTCAATTTTCATGATGATGTTTGTGCTTGCTTATTTATAGATTTGATTGTCTTTAGACTTTTATCATGAAATGTCTCTGTATTGTGTTACTAGTCATGTGGCACATACTGTGTCAAATTTTGCATCATCGGCAATAAGTTGTTAGCATGTAAATTTTACTTGAAGGAAATATCGACTTAATATACGGCTTATGAAAAACTCAAAACTCAATATTTGTAATGCGACTATTCATCCTGGCGAACAGGTTAATCTAGCTCTACCTTTACCCGATTTCTATTCATGCACTTCATTTTATATGCCTATAAAAGTAATCCACGGCAAAGAATCCGGACCCTGTTTGTTAATTTTTTCAGCAGTTAAAGGAGATGAGCTAAATGGACTAGAAATTATAAATTGCTTGCTCGAGTCGGATAGGTTGTCCCGAATGCGAGGAACTCTAATTGCCGTGCCCGTTTTAAATATTCTGGGGTTAATCGGTCCATCAAGGGCGCATAATGATACAAATCTCGAGCGTTGTTTTCCCGGTGTAGAAAATGGTTCGTATGGTGAACGTATTGCTCATATCTTTACACAAGAAATATTAAGTAAAAGTGATTTTTGTATTGAATTACAAACTGGCTCGATCAACCACGAAATTTTGCCTCAAATTTATTGTGACTTAAATAATATTGAAAGTAAGTTCTTAGCCCAAAGTTTTAGAGCTCCCGTTATTACCAATGCCAGTATGCAAAATAATTCGTTGAGAAAAACTACTGAACAATTAGGTATTCCCATGCTTGTCTATCAGGCAGGGGAAGCAATGCGATTTGACAAATCGGCAATTAGTTTAGGGTTATCTGGGATTCATAATGTGATGGAGGCTTTGAGCATGCTGGATGCTTCCGATCAAAATGATAATAATGTATTCAAGCCTGCCTTTTCTCAAGATCAAGATTGGATCCGCACTCATCGTAGTGGTGTATTCTTGAGTACCGTAGAACTTGGACAAAGAATTCAAAAAGGACAACGTATCGGAATCATTAGTGATCCCTTCAGTGCTGACACAGCTGAAGTGATAAAGGCTGAATATGAAGGAATAGTAGTAGGTATAAACCGTCATCCATTAATTTATGAAGGACAAACTATTTTTAAGGTAGCTACTTTCATTGATAATAATCGAGCCGAAATTGCTTTAGAAGCCTGGGGCAAAGAGGTTCAAGATTGAGTGTAGAAAATAAAATCAATTTAAAAGGTTTATTAGTCTGGCTTATCTGTGCGCTCTTTTTTATGTATGAATTTTTATTGCGTACAGTTGTGGGTACTTTTCAAGTACAGCTAATGAATGACTTAAACCTAACACCGATGACTTTTTCTTTATTAAGCACAACGGGATATTTAGCCATATATGGTGTAATGCAAATTCCTGTTGGAATTATGGCTGCCCGCTTTGGATTAAAAAAAGCATTATTTATTGCTTTAATTTTTTGTGCAGGCGCTACAATGGGTTTTGCTTTATCTCATCATTTCAGTGTAGCGATGTTGTGTCGCATCTTTATGGGCCTAGGCTCTTCTTTTGGATTTATTTGTTTGTTAATTGCTGTCTATGATTGGATGCCTAGAAAAAATATCGCTTTATTTATAGGTATTTCTCAATTTATTGGCACCATAGGCCCAATGTTAGCCGCAGGCCCATTAAACTCATTGTCTCAAAACTCTATGTCAGGATGGCGTGGTATATTTTTCAGCATGACAATCATCGGGATAATTATTGCTGCACTAACAGTGTTGTTCGTAGAAAATAATCGTAATAACCGAGAAAAATTTATTGTACTTACCAAGCCCGTTAAAGTATCAATAAATTTATTAAAAATAATAAGCCAAAAACAGATCTGGAACATTGCGCTTTTTTCAGGTTGTATTTACTTTGCTATTGAATATTTTTCGGAAAATATAGGTGTGGAGCTTCTAATAAAAAAAGGATTTTCTCCCGCATTTTCTTCCTACATGATAACATTGGCATGGCTCGGTTATGCGTTGGGTTGTCCTTTTCTCGGTTTTATATCTGATAAATTACAACGCCGAAAACCGGTAATGCTTACTAGTGCTTTTACTGCTTTAGTGTCGCTATTAGGCATTATATATTTTCCACTTGGAGAACTATTAACAGGAGTTTGCTTTTTATTCCTTGGTTTCAGTGCCAGTGGACAAAGCATAGGATTTGCAGCTATTGCAGAGCAGTGTAAAGAAAACTATCTAGCAATAGGATTAGCTTTTAATAATGCGATGATAGCAATGATTACATCAGTTAGTGCTCCAATAATAGGAGGTATGTTGCCTTATCCAGCACAGATAAAAGATTATCAAGAAGCTCTCTTTATCGTGATTATGTTTTCTATAGCTTCAGTTCTTATTTCAGTTTTTGCGATCAAGGAAACGTTTGGCAAGTCAGTGAGAGAAAATACGATACTCTCTTTAGATCCAATCAAACCATCCTGTCATTTAGGAGTTGTTGAATAATCAAACCAAGGTAAATGCTGCTCTAATTAGAAAATTTTATTTCACTAATTTAAGAATGGGGAGGGGCCTATAATTTCTCTCTTCTTTCAAAATTATTTCTTACGTTTTGATTTATATAGCTACAGAGACCTCTACCTGCTTCAGCTAAATTTTTCATTTCTTCAACATCATGAACCCCGGGTTTCCTATACGTGTAATGGTAGGCATAGTTGCTATTCTTAAATTTTACAACAATATAGTCTACTCCTATTTCGTATAGCTCAACTCCAGAGTTATCACTTAAATTTCTATAAGCTTCCATTTTATTTCCCTATTACTATAGATTAAAAGTATATAAATAAGTCAATATGTTTTCAAAAAAGTCGATAAGGTGAATTTATTAAATACTTCAATATGAGATTAAGCATTTTGTTGTTGAGAATGGTGCCTTTTAAGTGGGGTAGCTCTAAGAACTATCATCTTTCTCTATATTTCAATGTAACAAGTTGTTTGCTTTCAGTTAATATAGAATATTTAACAACAGCTTCACTTTCTCGCTGCATAAAGTTAAATTGATTGTAGGATTGTCAGCAGATATAGGATGAAGAGATTGAAGCAGAAAGCAAGTTTAGATTATCTAAAGCTATTTGTTGCCGTGATTATAATTTTAGGATTCAATACTGCCTATCCTGGTTATCAGCCATGGTCTACACGAGTTACAGGCCAAGGTCTATTAGGAAAAAGTCAGATTGGCGGTTTTATTGATGGCATGCAGCCGCTCACGGGTAATACGGAGAGGTTATGGTTTATAGACGGCACGATTCTTGGCGGAAGCAGCGAGTTAAATAGCAGCAATTCAGCATACAGTATAGGAACTGGAGTGCGTGAACTCAAAAATTGGAGCCAAGGGGAAGCAATTTTAGGTGGTTTTTTCTTTGCTGATTATCAACAGACTGCACATCGAACCCAGGCTTGGATTGCTAATCCCGGTATTGAGTTATTAGGCTCTTATAATGAAGTTCGGGTACAGGGATATATTCCTATCAGTCGACGTCATCAAACATATCATTACCTTATGGCCAGTGATATTCCTCAATCTACTTTAAATGACTCTGGTAGAACTAACAATTTAACCTATGTTCAAGGTCATGGGTTTTTCGATACGCCTGCAGCGCTTACAGATGAATACGGTGTTGGATTAGAGGCGGAGCTGGGACACTATCTACCCTTACCTCAAGGAGGATGGATCCATGGCGGGGTTTATTATTTTAATTATCAAAATGCTAAAAATATTACGGGTGTAGAAGCTAATGTGGAATTATTTACAGGAAAAAACGCGGCTCTAGTGATTCAAGAAAATTACGATAACCAAAACAAAAATAAAATTTCCCTAGGAGTTCGCTTCAGTTTTGGAGGTCCAGATTATACCCAAGCTCAAAATTTATCCAATCGTATGGAAGAACCTATTATTCGTCATTTAGCACGTCCATCTTATGGATTGGCAACCCCCACAAGAAAGAGTTTTATCGCCACAGGTTCTGCGCAAGAAATTCGCAATAATATTTGGTTTTTTAGTCCCGAGGGTACTTATCAAGGCCACGGATCGTCATTTACTTTTGCTAATTGTACCGCTGAAAATCCTTGTATTAATTTGGACCAGACAGTTGCCAGTGGTATTGCTGCTGTGGCTCCGAATGCCTCGTTTTGGTTTGCGTCTGGAACATATGTTTTACCGAGTACGGGTACTGATGGTTTTATCCAATTGGCAGATGGGCAAAGTCTTTGGGGACGAAACGCTGATTTTATGGCTCCAGCTATGGGCAGCCAGCTTCCTACTATTAGAGGGGGAATATGGTGGAACGGTAATAGCTCAATAAATGATTTGCAATTAATTAATAACAACCAAATTATCCCTCAAACTGTTTCCCACGCATATGACAATACGGTGATGGGCGTTGGCGCTACTGGAAACGTAACACTAAATAATACAAGAATCATTACTTCGGCCACTGGTAGCCTTAATGATACAGCAATTTTTTCAGTTTATAGTTATGGGGAAAATATTTTAATTAATTCATCGCACGTGCTAGGAATAGGCGATGCTACTTATACGGGCTATGTAGATACTGTTGTTTCCGATGGTGTTGAGGGCGCTACCGGCAATGTAATAATAAATAATTCATATATCGAATCAAGGGGGAATGGCAGTCAACAAAATAATGGTATTCTTGGTGGTAATGGTGATACTGTTATAAATAATTCCGTGGTGAATGTATCAGGAAGAACTATTATTGGATCTACAGGTGTTTTTTCTTATAACAATGTAACAATTAATAGCTCCAAAATAACAGTTGAAGATGATACTGATATTATTACTCCTGAAGGATTAGGAGGGGTGTATGGAGCGAGCTCAGGCGGTGATGTTTTTATTAAGAATAGCCTAATAACTGCTATAAATAATGGAGCGAGTTTCGTCCATGCAGTAGACTCTTTTAATTCTACAGTCATAAATTCAAAAATTACAGCGGTAGGTCGCCAAACCGGAGACGTAATTGGGATCTATGATTATGTGGGGGGAGCTATAGAAACAATTACTCACTCGACTATTCGCGCAGAAAGCAGTGGAGGAGGGGCTGCTTCAGGCATTAATGCCCCAACGGGACAGATTATTTTTACAGGAGTAGGGGCGAGTCAAATTTTTGCCAGTTCAAGTGTTTCTGAAAATGCACAAGCTATTATGGGCATGGTGAGTAATGAGAGTTCACCTAAATCTCAATGTACTACGAATGGAGGCCATGAGCATGATTGCGCATGATGGGAATCGAAAATTGTGCTTCGTTTATAGGCTCTTCTTTTAAGCTAGGGATGCAATGGATGCTGATAGCACAAAATCATAGATAAGATTTATTTCTTTATCATTAGATTTAACGATTGGAATTAAATCTTATCTTAATTTATCTGGGGTTAGAGTTAGGGTTTGTGGGAGCAATTTTATTAATACTTTTTTGTATTGATTTTTCTTATTTTCATCATTTTTAATTTAAAATTGTTCCAAATTATTTATCTACAATGGTTTGCTTACGGCATGCGTAAATAATTTTACCGGTACCAAGATCTATGAGTTCCCCTTTAGCTCCTGAAGATTCCAAATCACATTGTACGCTTAAATATACCTTCAAAGCGTCAGCTTTTATTCCCCTAATCTTTGATATTATATGATTCCCAATTTTAACTCGAGCTTCGTAGAGATTTTTTACAGTAGATAGGAACATATTTGACCTCCATTTAACGCGGCGGTTTCTTTTTTTAGTCAAAAAGAATAAATTTAAAGCGTATTACTTTAATCATAGCTCAAAATCTCATAAATGGTAGGGATATATCTGATATTGTCGTAACTCCTTGAGTCTATCACATCCAACCCCCATAAAAATGTCCTATTCGGTTTCCTAAAAGTTCCCTAAGAATTAAAAAAGGAGGCTAGTTTTTGATTTGCTTTTATGTGAAAACTTAGAAAGCATCCTCTTTTTCTTCCTTTTTTTGGGGGCAATTAGTTCTAAAAATTTGTTTTTCCTGTTGAATTAGTTGACGCACAGTCCATTGATTCGGAGATGTTGAAACTCGCATAATACGCAATACGTACTCTCCAATAAGTGAAAAAGCTAAAAAGTTGAAGGAGGATAAAGTTACCATTAATAAGAGCAAGGTCATCCATCCCGGAACATTAATTCCTATTATAAAGTATCGGGTAAGAAAATAAATTGCGAATATTCCACAAAAAAGAATGCCCATCATACCAATCACAGCGAGTATGTGTAAGGGCATTACTGAATAGCCAACAATGTTACTTAAACTATGGCGAAGAAGAGCAAACAAAGTATAACCACTTTTACCTTTTTTTCTAGGATGGTGTTCAACAACGACATTGCCAATACGCCGAGTCACTGATAAGAGCATAGGACCTAATGAGGGATATGGTACATTCATCTGAAGTAGAGCATTTACAACTTGATAACGAATAATACGAAAAGCGGTCATCCTAAGTAGAGGATCTTTTTTGATAAAGAAATTATTCAGTCTGTTGATAAAGGAGCTTCCTAGACGTCTAAAAAAATGATGTTGCTTCACTTTAGGTACGCCAATAACTACATCTAAATTTTCATTACTTCTTAATGCTCCTATTAAAATTGATAATTCTTCTGGTGGATGTTGCAGATCATCATCAAGGGTGATTATAAAAGAACCCTTTGCTTGCGCCAATCCCGCCAAAGTTGCAGAGCCTTGCCCTACATTTTTCAGGAGTTGCATCGCAGTTACACGCTTATCTTGTAATGCAATGTTTTTTAGAACTTGCCATGAGTTATCTGAACCACAGTCCTCTATAAAGATAAGCTCAAAATCTTCATTAAGAGATTCCATGACAAAAACTATGCGTTGATAAAGTTCTGGAAGTGTGGCTGCTGAATTAAATACGGGAACAACAATCGAATATACTGGTTTCATATTTCATTGAGGTGAGCGCTTATGGTTTGAACGTCAAAGGTTTGCACTATCTCTGCACTTAATTCTTTAAATTCATTTAAAGATGTTTGCATATAAAGTATCCTTAGACATATTATTCAACAGGTTCTTTAGTATACAGCTTCCCCAAGAAAATCCAATACCGCATATTAAAAGGCGTTTATGGTTCGGATTAGCATCCTTTAACAGGAATCAATGATGATATATTGTGATGCCAAAAAAGGAGCTTTTTCAGCTGAAACGCTCAATTGTTAATTACGATTTTCTTTGAATGGCAATATAAAATTATGTATTTGCATCATCGTTTTTACTTCTAAATTCACGTAAATTTTTTTGATGATTTATAGCGAAATTACCAGAAACGACTTTGCTTTGGTCAACATCTGAAATAACAACCGAACCAATCTTTATAGCTGCGTTATTGCCGACCTGAACGCTGTTTGATATCGTTGCTGAGGCGCCGATCCAAACATTATTTCCTATTTGAACTCGACCTGCGAGACATACTTTTGAAGAGATATCACAATTCTCGCCAATCTGGCAATCGTGTGCAATATTAGTATGTATCCCAACATGAGTATCATTACCTAGCGTTGTGTACTCATCATAGTTAACTGAGCGAGAAATATTACTGCCTGCATGAATAATGCAATTATCGCCTATTTTAACGCCACCAAAATGTTCGATTTGTATTTTTTTACCTAAAACATTTTTTGAAAAAAAGCCTGTCGTTCCAAGTGTAACATTTTGATAAATAACTGAATTTATACCAATAATAGTATTATCCAAAACAATAGCACCATCGTGAATAACCGTATTTGCTCCAATTTGCACGTTTTGCGACACAATAGCTCTAGGTGATATTTGTGCTGAAGGATGGATAAATGGTTCAAAATGTGTAGGGCTAAAATACTCATGTAATTTAGCGTTATGTAAATAATAGAAAAACTGATCGGGGTGTTCTAGCAAAATAATGCATTTAGGTATCTCTGTATTTTCTTTTGCAATTATTTGAGGTGAAGTCACAATTCCTTGAATATTAGGATTGTTTATTGCCGTTCTTAGATAGTTTTCTCCCATGGCTAAGCAGATGGAATTGGGGCGTTTTGTCCAAGTAAAAGCGGTGTAATGACATTTTTCAATAAATTGATTATTTAGAATATCAATAAAGCCAACATTTTTACCTATATCTTTTAATATCTCATCTATTAACATATTTATTTTCTTATAAATTCATTGATTAACTTATCAGAATTAAATCTTTTTAAGAGTAAGATTTCATGAAATTGTAAATATTCTCAATTACTACGCTAATATCATCGGGTTTTAAGCCATAGTACAATGGTAGACGCAATAAACGCTCGCTTTCTATACTGGTATATTTATCTTCACCAACAAACTCAGCATATTGAGCGCTTACTGCAGTTGTATGTAGTGGTACATAATGAAATGCTGTCACTATATTCCTACTTTTTAGCATCCTCATTAGTTGAGTGCGCATTGCAAGATCCTTACATTTAATATAATACATATGGCCATTATGGATACAATATTCAGGAATAGTGGGTAACTCAATGCAGCCATCATGGGCGAGCTGGAGTAAATGAGAGTGATAGATATGCCATGAGCGAAGACGATCTTGATTAATTTCATGAGCTACTTCGAGTTGCGCCCATAAATAGGCCGCGTTTATATCACTTGGCAAATAACTGGAGCCGATATCACACCACGTGTATTTATCAATTTCGCCACGAACAAATTTACTGCGGTTAGTTCCTTTTTCGCGAATTATTTCCGCACGTTCTACATATTTACTCTTGTTTAATAAAATTGCACCACCTTCCCCCATAGAATAATTTTTAGTCTCATGAAAACTAAAAACAGCCATATCTCCAATAGAGCCCAGTGCACGTCCTTTATAACTTGACATTACACCTTGAGCGGCATCCTCAATTACCAGAAGATTGTAGTTTTTGGCAATTGCCATAATTGCATCCATCTCGCATGAAATACCCGCATAATGAACCACAACAATCGCTTTAGTTCGCGATGTAATCGCCGCTTCGATTAATTGCTCATTAATATTCATAGTGTCTGGACGAATATCGACAAATTTTATTCTTGCACCCCGCATCACGAAAGGATTTACTGTCGACACAAAAGTAAAAGAAGGGGCAATCACTTCGTCGCCAGGCATTATATTGGCTAGAATTGCTGTCATTTCTAAGGCGTGTGTACCGGAAGTGGTTAATAACGTTTTTTTAATATAAAATTTTTCTTCAAACCAGCGATTACATTTTTGTGTGAACTCACCATCTCCAGAAATTTTTTTATTATAAAAGGCCCGGCGAATGTAATCTAATTCTTTTCCTGTATGAGGAGGCTGATTAAAACAGATCATAAATAATAGATCCTAATAAATAATACAAGAAAATTTTAAGTGCTTGGCTGTATTATACGATATTTCAGATCAAGATAAAATGAAAGAATCATGGCCAACACATTCTTCTCCAATAATAAATGCTTGGGCTAAACCATCTGGTTTGACATGAATGCATCGCACTCATGGAAAATTGACTGGTTGTGCAAAAGTCTAATGTAATGGGATAAAAGTTGATGTTACATAGTACCTCTCCTGACTCGAGACTACTTGATGTTAAGGAGTCAAAACTCTTATGTCGGATTCAGAAAATTTTGTTACCTTTTTTACTCTTAGTACTAGGTAATCTCTATATTTATAATTCCATTATCCATAAACAGTATCCATCCTTTTTTTATCAAAATGAGTTCGCTCCCGCAGTTATGTTTGCTTGTGGTTATGAATTTGCTAATCCCAAAGATATAACTCCTTCTTTACGTTCTTTTTTGGAAAATAAAACAACAACCTTTGACTGCAGCAATATTGTTCAGGAAAAGACGATGCCGCTTAACCACTTCCAAGATATGGAACACTATATGATTTTAAGTGCGGGAGTGATATGGAGGATAATGGGGGTTGGTTGGGATAATTTAATTCCATTATTTTTAATCTTATATAGTATAAGTTTGCTTGAGACATACTTTATTTTTCGTCTGGGAATGAATCCTTACCTTTCCTTTTTACCCTCGCTATGTGTTGCCCTCTCTTCGATGCAAACGTACTATGTTATTCAGCTAAGAGATTATTCTGTGGCTCCATTCTTGCTAGGTATACTCTGTATCGCTGGGAAATTGCTCATTACATCTCCTGGCAAAAAAAAATTATTCTTTTCTTCTTGTGGGGCGGGTGCTTTGCTTGGTCTTGGACTGGGATTTAGAGTCGATTTGTTAGTAATGCTACCATTTTTCCTCATAACGCTTCTTTTTTTTGTAAAAGTAGATAGAAATGCTTTTCAGAACAAATTCATTGCTTGTGTCGCTTTTTTAATAAGCTTTTTTATTGCAGGCTTTCCAATTTTATATACGATACATAATTATAGTGGGGGAAATCTCGCCCATGTTATTATTCTGGGGTTGGCTGACTCGTTCACTTCGGGGTTGGGTTTAGGACAACCTGAAACTTATTCCGTTATTCCTGCTTATCGAGATTTAATTCCATATACTGTGGTGAATAGCTTTTCTCAAAGAGTTTATGGGGTTGAACAATTAATACCGACAACAACTAAAGAATATAGCTACTATAGTTCTTTGTTTTTATTGAATTACCTATCAACATTCCCTGCAGATTTTTTAGTAAGAATCTATGCAAGCATATTTCAAGTTCCGCTAATCTTTATTCATGGATTTTTGCAAAAAATTGCGAATTATATTCCTTTGAGAAATATTGTGGTGATGCTTCCCTTTGTTACGACGGCAATTATGGCTTTTTTTCAATTAAGGTTAGCGTTATTTGTTTTATTTGCTTTCACTTATTTAGGGGCTTATCCTTTTTTGCAGTTTGATGCAAGACACTATTTTTACTTGGAATTTGTTGGCTTATGGTTTATTGGTTTGCTAAGTCAGCAATTTATTCTTTTGATAAAGAATAAATATAATGTCGCATTTTTCAAAGAAATTAAATCTAAAGTGATATCTCGTTGGAAAATGATTTCCATTGTTTCGCTAGTAAGTATTATTTTCTTTAGTATTCCTGTAATTCTATTGCGCATTTATCAAACAAATCACTTAAATAAGTTATTTAATAGTTACCTGGATGCAAAAACAGAAACTATCAGGCCGGTCTTAAGTAATAAAGAGAAACAATTCAATATAAAATTACCTATAAAAAATAATGATCTTAATACCACTTATTTAGATACAACTTATCTTAGAATCAAAACCAAGGAAAAATGTCCATTAAATCAAATTGCCATAAAGCTGCATTATCTTGAAGAGCCACCGGTCTACTGGGAGGCTCCTAAAACGCTAATTATTCCTACTGCTCAGGCAACGACCTTCATTTTTCCAATTTATAATTTTCATAATGGTACAGGGCACGACATTCTTGATGAAGCATTTCTTCCATCTTACTGGATTGACTTTTTAGCATACTCAATTGAGGATTCAATTTGTATCCAAGATATTGCTTATCTAAAAGAAACTAGGAGTTTGCCTTTATTATTAACATTAAAATTGCACTCGGGATGGGAAAATACTACGCTCTACCAATCTTTTCAAAGAATCTAAACGAAAATCGCTTCGAAAAAGGAGTCTTGCAAAACTGAAGTTTTAAAGACTTAATTAGGGCAATTGATTTTGCACTATTTCTATTTTACATAATGGTGCAAGTTTGGCTTTTTTTGTGGCTTCTGTTTCAGCGTTTTCATCAGCTGGTTTTTTGTGTTCTCTTCAGTTAGCCATTTTAAACTCTAAATTTGTACTGTTTTGCTTGACCATGTAATTAGGATAAAGATAACATGGTGAATACTTCAGGTAGGTCAATCCAAACAAGGTTAAGAATAATCGATTAGCAGATTCTATTTGAGTTCAGTTCATTTTTGTTCTCAGCGCAAAACCCTATACACTTGGTTCTTCTTGTTGGATGCGTATAAGAGCATATTTAAAATAAGAGGGGAATATTCGCTGATAAGCACCTCGTTTAATGTATAGGATTTCTAGAGAAGTTTTTTTCAAGTAAAAATTGAAATTAGGGATGATTAGATTGTGATTTTAAAATTAATTATTCATACGTTTCTGACGTTATTAATTATGGCGTTTTTTCTTTTTATACCTGTTGGTACTCTTAATTGGCCAAGCGCATGGATCTTTCTTTTGCTTCAAGGAGGTTTTGGATTAGCGATTGGTTTTTGGTTAGCTAAACATGATCCCGAGTTATTAAAGGAAAGGCTATCTTTTGTTATTCAACGAGGCCAAAAAAAATGGGACAAATTGGTTATGATACTTTTCTCAATTTTGCAAATAACCTGGTTGCCTTTTATTGCATTCGATGTGGCTCGCTCGCAGACAGATATGATCCCTTTTTTAGTCAAAGTGCTGGCAGCCATTCTAATAATAATAGGATTCTCTATTTTCTATTTGGTATTTAAAGAGAATACTTATGCCTCTCCTGTTGTAAAAATTCAGAAAGTGCGAGAGCATAAAATCGTTACTACTGGTCCTTATCGCTATGTTCGTCATCCCATGTATTCTGGAGCTACACTTTATTTTCTTGGTATCCCTTTATTGCTAGGCTCCTGGTACGGTTTATTTTTTACTTTCTTTTTGACAATTCTGCTGATCATACGGGCTATGCTTGAGGAAAAAGCGCTGACAGAGGAGTTTTCAAACAGTTATAAGGAATATGTCCAACGTGTTCACTACCGTTTTATTCCTTTCGTTTATTAACCGTTATTGGAAATTAAAGGCTTTTGGCAATTATTTTAACTTTAAGATAGGAATTTATAATGAAAATTTTATTAACTGGCGCTACAGGGCGGCTTGGCAGAGAAATTTCAAAATTCCTAAATACTCCCAGCAACAAAATAGCTTTGCATGGTAGAAATCAAAATAATTTAAATACGTTAGCCACGTCTTTAGATAAAAGTGAAGTGATAACTGTTGCTCATGATTTATCCTTTCCTGAAGCGGCTGAATCCATCATTCACGAGGTAATTGAGCATTTTGAAGGGTTAGATGTTTTAATTAATAATGCGGCATGTTTCAATTTTGGAAATTTAATAAATATGCCCCTTCCGATAATAAAAGATACGATTCAGACTAATCTCGTATCTTTAATTGTGCTGACTCGCTGTGCTTTACCTTACTTGATCGCAAGTAAACAGGGGATAATAATTAATATTGCTTCTACAGCAGGGCAGGACTATATACCTGGCGCAGCAGCTTATTGTGCAACAAAACATGGGGTTTTCGGTTTTTCGGGATCATTATTTGAAGAAGTAAGAGAACAAGGAGTTAGAGTGTGTACCCTTGCTTCAGGGCAGCTCACGATACCTGATGTAAATGAGAAAAATACAATCCCCCCTACAGAACTGGCTCAACTTGTAAATTATCTTCTTAACTATCCAGGCACTAAAAGCTTCCCGCGGGAGATAATCGTTGGAGCCATCTAAATATTTCAATTTGTTTTATATAGGAAACCACTCAGGCTTCAGTAAATTCTGCAAGAGAGGCTTTTACATATTCACTATTGTCTTGAAGTGCTAAAGCCAATTCAGCAGATTTATTCGGATAATTTGATAAGATTGCTTTCCACGCGATGGCCCTTAATTGCTCGTTGTCATGGGTCATAGCAATGGTTCGTATGAGATCCAAACTGCTTTTATTTTTTAATTTGATTGCTACATCAATTAAAGTGCGCATTTGAGCCAAACGGTCAAGGTTGCCTAAAATGAGTTTGGCTTTCCCTTGTTCCCCAAACAATTCGAATTCATATTGGCGGCGTTTCGTTGTTTTTGGCAAAATTAAATTGAGTGAAACCGTTATGGATTCCGGGGGATATTGAATATGAGCATCTGCGCTACCATAATAATACATGACCTTGCCTTCAGTTAGATAAGTTTCCTCAGTAAACTGCAAATTTAATTCTTCTCCGGGTATTCCTTTTACTGAATCATAATCGTAATAATAAATTCGTGTTTTATAACCAGGCCCAAAGTAATTCACGGTAAAAAAATCAAAGTTGTGATCATGAGGCTCGAAATAAGAAAAAATTTTAGCTTGATTACGATCTGATAGAGGCATCCAAATGACGGCCCTTATCACATAGTTAGCCGCTTTATGAACGATAATCGTTGAAGGTTTGAATTGATTATCTATCTGAAAATTTTCAAAATTTTTTAGTTCATTACCTAATCGTTTGGTTAAAAAAGTTTTATTAAGAGCTAATTGTGCAAATTTGTTGGCAATTGTTTCTAAGTACTCAGGTTTGTATTCTGAGGATTTCAGAGCATCAATGATTTTATTATTATCAATAAACCTAATAAATGCCTCTAATGAAATGGGCCTTTTCACTTTAGGATAAAATGTTTCCGCCATGCTCATTCCCCATTATCAATTCTAATGTTTTTTGTGAAGCCCGTCGTATTTCAGGATCATTATCCTCGGCCGCAATTTTTTGTAATAAAGATAACGCACTTTTACCATTAATTTTATAGTAGTATTTCATTGCTTCCCAACGAACATGCGCGTCATAATCCGACAAAATCAGCTTTTTTAAAAGCAGTTTAACTCTCTTAACCTGCATCGCTTGAAATAATTCTAAAGTTAATCGAATTCTTGACGCGCGTACATCGGTGCTAATTCGTCGTATGGGATTTAAAGAGTCATGGTTAAAGACCCAAGTGGTTCTTGCTTTTTTATCTGAGTGCACAATAAGCAATGGTGCATTATGTGATGTATTGTAAAAATCAAGCACTGAGGAAAATGCAGGCAAGCAAACAGGCTTGTAAGAGGGTAGAATCAAATCTTCTTCTCGTTTTAGAGGACCAGGTTCCTCATACAAACGATGCTGTTGCAGGTCACAACGATACAAAGGGACTTTAACGTCCACTTCTGATAAGTTCATTACAATGGCATCTACCTCACTTGCCGATAAAGAATTGGAGGATGCCTTGCAGTGGGTAAAACGCATTAATAAATGAATACCTGGTTGTTGGTAAAAATATATTTTATTTTCTTCAGCAATTCTATCGTTGGCCGTTATTTCTATTAGAAAGCTATTAATCAGAGAAATGATGTCTTCCCTTGTTAATTCGCTGAAAATTAGAGCTAAATCAAAAAAATTCTTACTCGGCTTACACATTGCTTCATAAAGGATATGGCCGAGTTGATAAAATGTGAGTGAACTCAAATGAAAATCCTCCTCTAATTTATTTGAATATAGCTAAAAAATATGGAGATATCCATTCACAATATAACGATAAAATTTCCAGTCATATTTTATTTGTACGAGCTATTGCTGCTGCAATTTCCGTAAACTATACTAAAATAAAAAAGGGAAAAGCTTACGTTAAGCTTTGTGGTTAAATGCAATGAGGAGGTAATATGAAAGACGAAATACTTGATGGACTTCAAAACAACCCTGAAATTGAATTTGTTGAATTAGATGAAGTTTCAATTGCAGGAGCAGATGCAACCCAAATAACAGCACAAGAAGAAGGCCGAGTTTTAGGTTTTGGATGTATTGATAGTGAATAAATAATTTTTTACAGATTAGAGAGTAAGTAAAAATTTTTTCGGCTGAAAAAATTTTTAAAATTAACTCTCTTACTGTAAATTTTTATTCTACAAAGCTATTTTAGATGTGTATTGGGGTTAAGAGGATAAGATGTATAATTCTATATTTCTTATTAATTCCTGAATATTTTTATCTTGTTTTTCTAATTTAGATAGAAGAGATTTACTTCCTTCTCCGGATAAAGCCTTTTTGACCGCAGCAAAAAATTTTTCCCTGACTAATAATGGATTAGAGAGCTTGGTTGATTCATCCTCATCCCACCAAAAATTCAAATTAATATTGATGTCACCAAGATGGTTGAAGCTGTGCAACCAATAGGCGGGAATAAATAAGATCTCTCCTGCATCTAATCTCCCCACAAAGTACCCCACGTTCCTGTATTGAGGAAATCGAAGGTAATCGGGTTTCAGGATATTTACTTGACTAAAGTTGGCTACCCCATTCCCACTGTATAAATTAAGATAATAATTTTGCGTATTTAGAGGAGGAAATAAAAAAATGTTTTTTGAACCTTTAATTTGAGCATTCAAATTATGACAACCATTTTGATCATAATGCAACCACGATACAACATTTTTGGGCGAAATCCATAGCCCTCCACTATGCAGCTTATTTTTATCTATTAGTGATGGGATTTCGAAATCTTGCGTTAAAACATCAAGCTGTTGGTTATATTTTTTTTTATCAAACAGCGATAATTCATCCCCAGCTAGAAATACATTTTTAAATTCTTTTAGCAGCTTGATAAAATGAATCAACTTCCCCTCGTTAAAAAAAGCGTTTTTATCCGTTTCTTTATCCATAAAGCTAAGGTCGGGATACACGTTTGATTTAGAAATATAATAACGTACCTTAATTTGGCCTATAGTTTTTGCAAAGTAATCCAGGGACCATAATTTATATCCTCGCCAGAACTCAACAACATCTTTTATAATTACAGGATTATTTTGCAAAACATAGTTCGAATGAAACTGTTCTGGAGTGAGAGAGTTTACATGATCAATAACCCCGATTTTTTTCATACTAATGCCTTAGTCGCAAGATTAATTGACAAAGTAAAACTCTCTCTTAAAGAATTTAATATACTTACACAACTTCTGTTATTTATTTCTCTAATTTTTCTTTAAACGAAAACAAACAGGTTCTATCTTCGGGTTTTCCTTGAGCGTCAACCCAATTGATTACCATCATAAGACCACTTGCTGCTTCATCTTTATTTGCTTTGTTTTTTGAAAATCCAACAATAACGTCAGCTGTTTCTTGACCATTGAACTGCACTTTATGCCTTACTAAAACCTGATCATGGTCTGAGTAACTTTTCATAATACGTTCTTTATGACTGATAGCATGTCCACCAGGGAGGAGAGTTTGTTCCCCTTTTTTCCAAGTAAAGTTTTTTTCTTTTAGAACGTGGCTGAAAATTTTCTCGCAATCAGGGGAAGAACCATCACTTATTAGTTCAAAGTCCATAATTTTTGTTTGAACATCAGTTTGAGATGCCTGTGCGCCAGAATTATTATCATCAGTTGCATATGCAAGATTCATTAATACCATTGAGGCCAGAATTGCAATCATCTTCTTTTTCATTTTATTCTCCTTGATTTGTATACCTTCTAAGTACACTGTCACACGCCATGTAGGCAAAAAGCCAAGATGCGTAGCCCCTATAGAATCCAGCGTGTCATCCGCTCCTATTCAGGAATGCATGTCGGTACTTATCGTTTTCTCCTAATGTCATCAATATAAATTATTGAAGTAAACAATTAAAATTTAGCACCTACTGGGCTTCTGCGCAATTTAACTTAAGTTTTAAATTTTCTAAGTGATTTCTTCCTCAATTTTGGGTGCATCCGTGCAAATGCCCTTGGGGGCAAGTATTGCTTTATTCTATATCTTTATTTATTACTACTTGATTACGACCTAAATGTTTTGCTTCATAAAGGGCTTGATCGGCTTGGTTAACTAATTTATTGATATCGCTGTCTGCATTTTTTTGAGCAATTCCGGCGCTAAACGTAGCAGAAAAATCGTCTGTATTGGCAAAAAACTCGTGCGAAAATTGTTCTCTTAGTTCATTGAGTACTTTCTTACTTTGCTGTGCATTTGTCCCTGGTAATACAATAGCAAACTCTTCGCCACCATATCTTCCAACAATATCATTATTGCGAAGGCGAAGCGTTAGTAACGTCGCCAATTTTTTTATCACCATATCACCAAAAGGATGGCCATAGGTATCGTTGACTTTTTTAAAGTGATCGATATCTATCATAACTAAAGATAATGGTGTGTTTTTTTGTTTTGCGTAATCCAGTTCGAGTTCTAAGCGCTTTAAAAAACTTGAATGGTTTAGTAGCCCTGTTAAGCTATCAGTCGACATATAGTAATTTAAAACTCCCGCTCTTTGCGAACGGATTCTTACAGCAGATATTAGATGTGCTGGTGATATAGGTTTGGTAAGAAAATCATCGCCGCCGATACTTAACGCGGTTAATTGCTTACGTTTATCTTGCTCTGTCGAAAGAAAAATAATGGGTATTTTATTGTATTTGTTTTCCTGACGCAGTACTGAGGAAAGTTCCAATCCTGTACACTCAGGCATATAAATATCCATTAAAATTAAATCAGGGCGAAATTTTTCAAGATGCTTAAAGATATCCATAGGATTTGTGATTGCTTGAGCAATCATGCCGGCTTGTTTTAAAATTAAAGAATAATATTCTCCAAGTGATTCAGAGTCATCAACTATTAAAATTCGAAAGGGAATATTCGTTGTAAAACTACACTTTTGATTAATAATTTGAATTAAATAAAATATATCTACTGGTTTTTGAAAAAAAGCTTTACAGCCCGCCCGTACAGCTATTAAACGCGGCAATAATTCATAATTAGGTACGATACAGAATAATTGTATAAAATAATTTTGCTTCTTAATAAGGTTGACGAGCAATTTTTGATTACGAATACTCATTAAAAAATAGGTATCAACCAATAACGCTATGGGTTGATTTTGCTGCACTTTGGTTTGCAGTTCTTTCAAATCCAATACTACTGCTGCAGAGTAACCTGCTTGCGTAAGCCCTTCATCGAGTTCCTGCGCTAATGAGGGGTCTTGCTCTAAAATATATATGGCTTTATTTTCGATTTCTTTTGTTTCTAAAGTTAATTGAAACAAATTTTTAGACGGAGGAAGCTCTAACTTGTCTTTTATATTCATTAATAATTGAGATATGATTTGTTGCTCCTCTTCAGAGAGCAGGGTCTTACCTAATAATTTTTTTAAATAAATTTCTAATTCTCGTGCTGCTTTACTTAATTCTGAATAGCCATAAGTCCCTGCAGACCCACATAAGCTATGTACTTGACGATGAAAAATAATAAAATTTTCGCTATTAAAGCGAGTGATTAGTTCTTGCCAAGTTTGATTTATCTGCTCAATTTTATTGGGCAAATTTCTGGAATAGTTTAAAAAAAGCTCCTGTAATCGATTATGTATTTTTTCCATGACATTGGATCCATATTTTATTAAGCTCGTTTGCAAGTTCCATAGGATCAAACGGCTTGGCAATGACATCCACAACGCCCATTTTTTTATATTCTTCGATTTCTTGTGCTTGGATTTTAGCGGTCATAAAAACAGCCGGTATTGATGAAAAGTCCTTTAACTGCCTTAACTCTTGAAGAGTAGTTGGCCCATCCTTAAAAGGCATCATGACATCAAGAAGAATTAAGTCAGGTAGAAACGTTTGTGCTGCAGATAGAGCATCTTGCCCATTGGCGCAATATTTTACTGCAAAACCACCGATGTCCTCTAATGCAATTTGTGCAATTGCTCTAATATCCTCTTCATCTTCGGCATATAATATTTTCTTAAGTTTAGTTGCCATAACCTCATCCTTATCTTTCCTAAACATTCCTTACAGGAGATTAGTTATTGTTTTTAACAATACCTCATTAGAAGACTGAGATTTAACTAATGCTTGGCTAACATATTTAGCATAGTCTTTACTTAGCTCTAAATTTGAGAGTACTAATACTGGGAAATGATACTTTGCCAACCAAGGCAAAATTTCTATGCCATTACCATCAGGTAATAATAGATCTAAAATAACTAAGTCGTATCTTGTATGCTGTAACATATCTTTTGCTTCATGCAAATTACTTGCAGTAGTTACATTTGCATGTTTATTTAACAAAACTGAAATAATGTGCTGCTGCTCTACATTGTCTTCAATATGAAGAATATTGGGTTTATTCCTTCCTAAATTTTTAATTCTGCCAATTGAATCCAATAGTGTATTAGAATCGACAGGCTTATCTAACCAATCCACTACACTGATTGCATCACCGTTTAACAAGCTGCGTCCTGTCTGGGCTATCACTGAGAGAACAATAATTGGAATATCTTTAGTATTTTGATCCGTACGAAGCTCACGAATAAAGGACACTCCATCTTGATCGGGTAAAACTAAATCCATTAATATGGCTTGATATTGATTCGACTCCAATAGTTGTTTTGCTTCTTTAACGGTTTGCGCTATATCAGTTTCATAGTTTGCGGACTCTAATAGTGCTTGTAAATAATTGGCTTGATCTTCATCATCTTCGCAAATAAGCAATTTCTGATTAGCTTGAGGAGTAACGCTCTTTTTGTTAAGGAATACCGTCCTTGGTGCATTTTCAATAAGAGGAAGGTCAAAATAAAACGTCGTATTTTCTGGGGAACTTGTAAAATTGATCCGTCCTTCGAGTTTTTCTATAATGGCTCTACTAATATTAAGGCCTAATCCTGTACCACTTTTTCCGCGAGTGTCTGAAGAATCTGCTTGAGAGAATTTTTGAAAAATACGTGGTCTAAATTCTAAAGGAATTTCTGAGCCATAATTGCAGACTGAAACTCGAACCATTTTATCTAATTTCTCAATTGAAATGACAACATCATTCCCCTTGTTTGAAAATTTACACGCATTCGAAATTAAATTGTTTAATACTTGAATCAGGCGATCAGGATCTACTTTTACTTTAAATGAGTCAGCCAATTCGGTAAATTTTATTTTAACACCATATTTCTCAGCATACATTTTGTTGCTTTCAATAGCTTCATTTACTAAATGTTGGAGATCCTTTTCGACTAATCGAAATTCCATTTTTCCTGCTTCAATTTTTTCGATATCAAGAATATCATTGATTAATAAAAGTAGTCGTTCACAGTTATTATTTGCTATTTCGAGTAATTTTGTAACTTTCTCAGGGAAGCTGCCCAGAGTACCACTTATGAGTAATCCAAGGGATCCACGTATGGAGGTAAGAGGAGTGCGTAATTCATGGCTAACAATCGAAACAAATTCTTTTTTTAATTTTTCTGTTCTTTTAAGTTCAGTTACGTCGTGAATAACTGTCAGAGCCCCAATTACTTTTCCAGCTGCATTAAAAATTTTTTGTCCATCAATGATTACATCATTGACTAAATCGTTTTTAAATTTTATCAGGAAAGGTATCCCTTGAATTTTTTCACCTTTCAGCACCTTTGCAAGTGGTGTTTTTTCATGTGTAATCAGTTCATCATTGGATGAATAAATATTAAAATATTTAGGCAGATCTTGAATGCATTTTCCCACTACATTTGCAGATATTTTCCGATAAAGGACCTCATTGACTACCGTTATTTTACCGACCGCGTTACAGGCTATAATGCCATCCTCTAAGTTATTTAACATGGCTTTTAAAAAAGCTTTTTCATTGTTAATCATTTTCTTATAAGTACTTGTTATGAGTGCCAAAATCAAAATTAAAATGGTGATGCCTGCAATAAAGAAAGGCATATAACGAGTACTAATTATCTCTAAACCTGATAGAGGCATTGAATGGGCAGTAAGTGGTGTAAAGATAGCAGCCTCCATGCCAGTATAATGCATACCACAAATAGCAACACCCATAATTAATGCACTAACGAGCTTGATGTAAAATTGTTGTCGACTTGTACCTTGATTAGCACGTAGTGCTAACCAAAGAGCTGCTTCAGCAGCAGTAATCGCTATAATAATTGAAAGAATAAATAAACCAGGTAAATAATGAATATCGACATGAATTTTCATCCCTTCCATGCCCATATAATGCATGGTTGCTATTGCAAGGCCAATTATTACCCCACCAATAATTAAGTGAGCTAATGAATAGTTCTCTTTTTGCAAAATAAACAATGCTAAAGCTGAAGCGAGTACAGCGGCTAACAAGGAAGCTACTGTCCATATCAATTCAAATTTCATGGACATCGGCATAATATAAGCTAACATGCCGATAAAATGCATAGACCAGATGCCTGCCCCCATTGCGAAAGCACCACCAACTAACCAGTAATATTTCGCTCTCTTTCGATGTTCAGTACGCAAGCTACCGACCAAATCTAATGCCACGTAGGAAGCTAAAACAGCAACGATGTAAGAGATGAATACTAATCCTGGAGAATAATGCCCATAGATAGCATTAATTGGAATATCATCTAGCTGAAACCAGTGGCTAAGATTCATTTTTAACATCCTGTATAATATAAACTCCTCATAGCAACTTCAGTATTATAGTAAGTTGCTCCAAAGAACTTCTTTTATATTTTAGTATTAAATAGAAATTTCTTCCTAATCTATTGTGGGGTGCAATTATGCCCTTTAGATGTAGAAATTTATGGCTTTATGAATACTATAGCGCAGTACAATTATTAAGTGAGGAACAGTGTTTAGTTGAGTTTATTTTAGATGCGTCAATTTTTTGACATAAGCATGAATGCTTGGGATCAGGTCTTGTTTTTTGTCTATTTCTAGGCAGTATGCAAAAAGCAAGACCGGCTCCAGAGATGCGCAAAAAAAAAGACCAGACCCCATATACGTTACTCAATTTGCAAGTAACTTTATCATCCCCGTGTAGGTGATATTTTTATATTGGCAATGTGCTCCATCATGGATTGATTCCTGCCTACGCAGGACTGACAGCATCCGTTTTCTGCTTCGCTTGACGGTTATGTGGCTTGGCCGACAATTCCTGAGGAGAAATAAAAGATTGGATGTGATGCATCGCAAGCAGGTAACTTCAGTAAGGTAGGGTGGGATTTTAGACCCAACGCTAATTTAAATCACGCTACAGATTGTTGGGTCAAGATGACCCGCGCATTTTCTTTGAGGTATGTAAACTCAAATTCACAATACTCTCTCTTTAAGGAAGAAGGCTTAAAAACTCCTATTTAACGGTCTTAAAGCAAATAGGAGCAAAATTAACAGAGTGAAAAGAGGAAATTTTTTTCAAATTAGAATGCAAAATTTCCATTATGACTATTACTCTCATGTGAGCTAGTTATAGAGCTTTTTTTCTCGCTAGATAGATTGGAAATCAAACTAACAAAATGTTTGCATTGTCTTTGAAAAAAATCAGTACGAGAAAGGTAAAATTTGTTCATAAAACTTGTAGAGTTTAATTTGGAAACCAAATTTTGAAATTCATCCAATTGATTTTTTGATTCCGCTTGGTTTTCTGAAACTGTTAAACTTAACTCCACTATTTCCTTATCTCGATTAAAATTTACTTTAACATGATTCAATTTGTTTGGGGCTTCGAAGAATTCGACATTCTCCACCACTGCGCGAAAAAGTTTTAATTCACTATTAAATTCAACATAAGCTTTATTATCTCCAGGACAATTATTTTTTATTGTTTTTGGCATATTATGCATAATATTTCTCGGTATTTACGATTAAAAACAAATGCTTATACATAATTTTTTAAATAAATACAAGCTTAATCTCTGATGAACTATCACATCTACAAAGGGAAGTATATAGCAAGCACAGGTAGGTTGAGCTGAAAAATAGTCTGCATTTCAAAAGGCAGTAAAATAATCAATGAAATTATTCGTAGTTGATCAGCGAATGTATCAAAAAAGGAAGCAAAAAATAATATCAATAAAAACAGCCATAAAATAGCAAAGAAAGTGACACTTGCTTCTTATTTGTTCACTTTCTTGCATACCAGTCAGATAAACACAGAAAATTTCCTCTAATTTTTTACTCTGCAACAACTTGGAGGTTATTTTCTTTTCTTGGTTTGATTTCCACCTTCACTATAAATAGTTTGTTCTATTTCGCTCTCTTTCTTTTCTTGTATTTGGACTGATTCTTCAGAATGAGGCGAATCACAAACAGGGCAAGAGGATTGTTTTGATGAGCACATGTGAGAGCAAAATTTATTAAAGAGACACAAGATAACGCCTGCAGCAAATAAAGCGGCTATTCCAAGACTATCGCCAGTAAAGATAGTTAAACAGGTTGCGATAACCAATAAGATAACACCTAGTATTTCAAAGCGTAGTGCCCAGAGACAGCTTATTTTGGAACATTCCATTTTTTTCATGTTATTTCTCCTATATTACTTTCATTGATTTTAGTAGGAAAATCTATCTTTCACTAATTTTAGACTATTAGATGATTGTTGTTTCAAATAGGGCAAGAGATAAAGAAGCGAAACGATGGGCAATGAATTAATAGAAACGAATAATTTTTGTCATTTTAACAATATTGAACTATAGCTTATTAATTCAACTGATAGTTTCTAATCACATGTTATAAAAAATTATATTGAAAGTAAGGAGACTCTGATGCCATATAAAAAAATCAATGAACTACCTGATAGCGTTAAGGATAACTTGCCTAATCACGCTCAAGAAATTTATAAGGAGGCATATAATAATGCTTGGGATCAATATGATAAACCCGAGAAAAGGCAGGGAGATCGTGACAGGGAAGAGACTGCCCATGCAGTTGCTTGGAGTGCAGTCAAAAAAGAATATGAAAAAAACTCTAAAGGAGAATGGGTAAAAAAATAGTACCCAACTCGTGGATAACGCAGTGGTTATTATTTAATAAAATTTCATAAACTGCTAATGGGTTTTTTAATGGATAATAATTTTCTGGGTCCTAAAAAAACACAAATTTGGAGCTTAAGACAAGAACTTAGTTGTCACATTTTATTAGTGTTAATTCCTTTTGCTTTAATATTTATATTAGTAATGCATTTTACTGATTATCATTTTACATACACTTTAGATGATCCTTATATTCATTTAACTTTGGCTAAAAATATTTGGAATGGATTTTATGGTATTAATACAGGCGAAGCATCTGCTCCTTCGTCAAGTATCCTGTGGCCATTTCTATTATCACCGTTTTCTATCTTTGGCCGTTATTTTGAGTTTTTTCCGTTACTTATAAATTTATTATGTTTGGTTGGCTTGGTTCATTTATTATTACTGATTTTTAAAGATGTGCCTATTAATTACCGGATTTTATTAATTTTTATAATTTTGATTTCCATTAACAGCTATGGACTTGTTTTTACAGGGATGGAACATAGTTTACAAATTTTATTAGTAGTATTATGTGCTTACCCTTTATATAAGGAAAAGTGGTGTATTCAAGCCAGAGATCCCCCATATTATCAAGTCGCAGCTTTGATTTTATTGCCTATGGTACGCTATGAAGGCTTAGCGTTATCAATCCCTATATTATTTTATCTTTTCTTAAAAGGTTATCGATTAAAGGCCTCTATTGGGATTATATCGATTTTGTTTATTCTAGGTTTTTTTAGTACATTTTTATATTACAAAGGATTGGGGTTTTTACCCAGTTCAATTACTGCTAAATATACTCCAATTGTTATTAACTTAAGAGAAAATCTAAGGCAGTATGCTTATTTATTGCTACCAATCGCAATAATAATGGTAATTTTATGGAAAAAGAATCCGCAACTTGCTTTAGTTGTTTTTGCTGCTACAACACTACATTTTTTATTTGGTCACTATGGCTGGTTTGGAAGATATGAGGTTTATTATGTTTTATTTATTGTTATTTTAGCACTACGCTTAGTAATTGACTTTGATTTACCACTCTTTCCGGCAGTAGTGGCATTACCATTATTTTTTTATACTCTCTCCCTTACTAATTTTTTAATACCTTTTGCATCTGCAAATATTTTCTATCAACAAGCACAAATGGCTAATATTTTCAATTTGTTAAATGAATCAATTGCTGTTAATGATTTAGGGTTAGTCTCTTTTCGAAGTCATGGAAAATATGTGCTTGACCTTTATGGTTTGGGTTCAAATGATTCGTTGAAAAGTCGTATTGCAAATCTCAATAGTACAAGCTCATATTGGATAAGCGGTTTGATGAACAAAAAAAATGTGAAATACGTTTTTATATTTGATAATTGGATTAAACATAAACCAAATTCTTGGATTAAGGTTGGGAAAATCAAGGTAAAATTTTACTGTGTAGTTACCCCAAACAATACCGTTACGCTCTATTCAGCGGATAGTATGCACGCTAAAAAATTATTTGAGGCACTAAAATCATATGAACCATATATCAACAAAGATAAAGTCGAGCTTATTATCTACCCACCAAAACAATAGAGTGTCTTATCAAATCCTGGCATAAATGCTTGCAAAAAAAGTTAGAGATTTTCATTATAAATTTAAGATATTGGGGTTATTTGATTTTTGTATTGAATATAAAAGTTCAAGAGCATTCTCAAACAGGGTGCGTATATTTTTATAAACGGGCTCAGCTATACCCTTCATTTTTTTAGGGGACCAGGCTAAATCGCATCAAAGATTGTTGGGTCAAAATGTCTAACCTATTTGCTATTGGCAAAAGAGATTGAAATAGGGCTATAATGGTTGAACGGATGTAATTTATCACAGGGAAGGTCCAAATGAGAAAGATAGTTCAATGGTTGGTTGAATTTCTTGATGCTATTGTTGGTGTTACGGAAGATAAACCCAATAACTGCTATATAAGTGTTTATGAGGCTCGGGAAAAATATGAAGCCGGTTTGATTAGTATGCGCGAGTACAATGAAACCTTGGAACGGAAGGATATAATTTAAGAAACTCATAATGCCCCTTTGGGGGCGATTTTTAATCTTTTGGGCTGGCAATTTCTGAATTAACGCAAATTAATTTATTGAAACCATTTTTCACAATGAGAATGACTCATTTTCATTATCTTGTTGTGATCAAGATTTAGGAGATTTTCCAATATTAGTTTTTCTGTTATAGTACTAGTGTAATTTAATTAGAAGGATAAAATTGAAGTGGGGTATGAATGGATAATTTTTCCATACGTACCAGTATATTATAGTGAAGATGGACAATAAACATAAATGGATTTTAAACGATCAGTAATTTTTGCGCTAAGTTTGCCCCTTATTATTTTCCTGGTAGCTCCTCTTGTTTTTTATTTGGGAAACCATTTTGAATTTACAACTAATCTGGCGGATACGTTACCGCTGCTTGTATTTCTTTGTATTGGTGCTACAGCAATTTTACTTGGGCTATTACTGGCAATTTCCCGGTGGCCGATGCTTTATGCAATTATTTCAGGGCTGTTGGTGGGACTTGCGTTATCTTCCTGGGTGCAAAGCCAACTTTTTGCGTGGGACTTTGGTCCGTTAGATGGAAATGGAGTCAACTGGAGTAAATGGAGCACTCATGCCAATTTAGAGTTGCTAGCCTGGTTGTTTCTTGTTAGTGTTGCTATCACTCTGGCTTTTCGAGCAAGAAATAAGTTACTTATTTTGGCACAGGGCAGCTTGCTGTTAGGTGTTCTGTCACTAATTACTGCCTGGGTGAGTTCGGACTACCATCCTAAGAAAAGTGTCCAAGCTGCAAAGAGTCTTTTTTCCTTCCACGAGAAGAATAATAAGATCCTGATAATCCTGGATAGTTTTCAATCTGATATTTTTAATGAGATAGCACAGAATTGGCCTGAGGAAGTGGCCTTTTTGCGTGGGTTCACTTTTTATCCAAACACGCTTGGTGGTTATCCAAGCACTATTGCTTCTTTACCATTAATTCTGACAGGTAAATTTTACAAAAATGAAATTCCACTAAAGGATTGGCTGAAGGCAAACTATACAACCTTAAATATAGCTGATTACCATATTGAGAAAGGATACGGAGCCAGTATTATTTCAATCATCCCGTATAAATATTTTGAGGGTATTAAAGCTAAAAAAGCATTCATGGCGTCTGTTGGGGATGAAACTTGGGCGGGGATTAGTAAGCAACAATTGTTATTGCTAAATGGGGGGCTATTTCGAGTTGCACCAACCAAACTAAAACCTGAACTTTATGATAAAGACCACTGGCTTTTCTTGAAACTAACCACTGATGATACATTACCCCCAGGTAGGAATGGTGATGATTTGCGCTTTTTGAACGCCCTCAAAAAGAACGCTAAAATTAATTCTAATAAACAGGGTGAGTTCAAATTGTATCATTATGCAGGTACTCATTCCCCTTCTCAGGTTAATGAATTGTTTAAATATGAAAAAGATATGCCTGCGACAAAGGACTCTTATGTGCGTCATGCGCGAGGCGTTTTGCGATTTTTGCGCAGTAATCTTGAGCTGCTTCACAAATTAGGTATTTATGATTCTGCTGAGATTGTGGTTATCGGCGATCACGGTAGGGGATTTTGGCCAGCGGATGTTCAAGGTTCTGCCGATGCATTAGATGACAATATAAATACGTATGCACTTGGTACTGCGCGTCCACTTTTTTTATATAAACCAAGCACGTCGATCACTCCACTTACCTACTCCAATAAACCGCTTCACTTAGCTGATATCGTATGCATCCTTTCTGCGAATGATGATAAGTTTGCATGTGGGGTCGATCGTTTATCAAAATTAGATGAAAAGAAAAGACGTACTTTTTTATTCTATAAATGGAGCAATCCATATTGGAAAAAAGCGTATCTTCCACCAATGTCAGAGTATGTTATCCATGGTGATGTAAGAAATGTACAATCGTGGGAAAATCTTAATCGAGAGTATGCTGCGGGCTCCGTAAAGCAAGTAATTAAATTTGCTGAGTATAAACTTGGTATGCCTCTGAGTTTCGCCCAGGAAGGCAATGTAGCGAAATTTTTAAAGCAAGGCTGGTCTGGGCAAGAGAAAGAGCATCGATGGACCAATGGATCTAAAAGCCGGCTAGGTCTTTATGTAAAACAAGCAAAATCGAAATCCTTATCATTGCGATTGTATGCTAAAGCGTTCCCGACCAAAGATAGAAAGCCACAACAAATCAAAGTAGTAGTCAATGGGCATCAAGTTGCTTCCTGGAGAATGCTCGAGCTGGATTGGTTCGAAGCGACTATTCCTGCAAAAATAATAAGCAATGGATTATTGGATATAACGTTTGTTATCTCCGAGCCCACTGCTCCTAGCGAAATAAGTGAATCTCTGGACCATCGTAAACTGGGAATTTTCGCTAAAGAGATAGTTATTGATGAAATAAAAAGAGTTTAGTATATGAAACACCGAACAGAAGATTACAGTTACATACCCCACCAAGCCTCTTTTCGGGATCCCTCAGGATTTATTTTTACCCATCAGGGAAACATTCATAGACAGGTAAATTTAATTTACCGTCCTCATTATGATCATTTGATGCGCTCGGGATTATATAAGAAGTTAACCGATAAAAATTGGCTTGTTCCTCATACAGAAATGGAGCCAGCTCCATTTTCCGAGGACGCTTACAAGATTTTACGTCCTACGCCGCTTCAGTTTATTTCTTATCCCTATGAATGGTCGTTTAGTCAACTTAAGGATGCTGCACTGCTCACGCTTGATTTACAAGAGCTCTCACTCGAGTATGGTATGACCATCAAGGATGCCTCCGCATACAATCTGCAGTTTGAACAGGGGCGCGCTGTATTCATTGACACACTTTCTTTTGAACTCTATGAGGAAGGGCAACCTTGGGCGGCTTACAGACAATTTTGCCAACACTTCCTGGCACCTCTAGTTTTAATGGCAAAAAAAGATATAAGGCTGGGGCAGCTCTTACGAGTTTATATTGATGGTATTCCTCTTGATCTGGCAAGCTCTTTACTCTCAAAACGCTCCTGGACGAATCCTGGATTGTTAATGCATCTTCATCTGCATGCGAGAATGCAGCAGTTTTATTCGCACACTAATAAAGCGAAGCGACGTTCAGGTAATCAACGAACAGCTCAACTCAGTAAGAAGGGATTTATTGGGCTCTTGCACTCTTTGCGGCACACGATCCAAAAACTTGACTGGAAACCTGTGGGAACGGAATGGGCAGATTATTATCAGGCAACAAATTATTCCGATTCATCATTTGCAGAAAAGAATAGAATCGTGAAGCAGTATTTGCAATTGTCCAAGCCGAAAGTAGTGTGGGATCTTGGCGCAAATACAGGACATTTCAGCCGTTTGGCTAATGAAATGGGAGCAACAACAACGCTTGCTTTTGATGTTGATCCAGCAGCAGTAGAAATAAATTATCGCAGGATCAAAGAGCAAGGCCATCATTCACCGCTGCCTCTCTTACTCGAGTTAACGAATCCAACCCCAAATTTGGGTTGGTCTAACAAGGAACGAGATTCTTTAATTGATCGTGGGCCTGCGGATTGCATTATGGCGCTTGCATTGATTCATCATCTGACAATATCAAACAATATTCCCTTGGAGCGTATCGCTGCTTTTTTTGCAGAAATAGGTGAGCATTTAGTTATTGAGTTCGTACCCAAATCAGATAGCCAGGTTAAACGTTTGTTGCAATCTAGAAAAGATATTTTTGAAAACTATACAAGAGAATATTTTGAAAAGGCCTTTAGCACTTATTTTTCAATAAGCTGTATTAATGAAGTACCAGGATCTGAACGAATACTTTATTTGATGACAAAAAACAAAGAGATCAAGCCGAATTAAGGAGGATATAATATGAGAAATACTTCAATATTAAGTGTATTGACTACATCTGCACTAACATTTTTGTTGTTAAATAGTTCGCCTGCATACGCTTATTTGGATCCGGGGACTGGAAGTGTGATTTTACAGGGCATTATAGGTGCTATTACCGCAGGGGCGGTGATACTAAGAATTTATTGGCATCGCTTACTTAGCATTTTAGGCTTTAGAAAGCATGCGGAAAAAGAAGAGATTACGGAAATAAATAAGGATTAACTAGGTGGAAGGGACGCCGTCTAGTAAATATTTTGAGGCTAAACTGGCTCTATATTCTGCCTACAGACTGTTGGATCAAAATGACCCAACCTCCTGGCTGGCTGCGATTATTCCATAAAAGGAATTATTGAAGAATACCGCAGCCTCTTTCTTCTTTCAGCTTATTTTCACTGGTTTCCCTTCATATCCTTGACAGCACTTTTCATCTTTTGCTGTATTTCCTGCTGCTGAAGTTCATGTGTCGATTTGACTTAGGGTTTTTCATCCGCTCCAATCTGTAAAGATAGAGTAGGCATTGGAGCCTCTAAAAATATAGACTGTCTATCGATAATAATAGATTAGATATTGATTGTCTGCTTCTTAATCAATCTTGGTTACAGCGCTACGAGACTCGCTTTATTGTTCATAATAAGATTAATTAATAATCTATTAATATAAATAATATACAATATACTCATTGAAATATGAGTGATAAAACATGGTTATTATTATTGGTGCAGGTCCAAGTGGTCTTTATACAGCAATTCAACTTAAAAAAGCCGGGGTCGAAGACGTTATAGTTTATGATCCACGAGCAGGAGAATATGTTAGACCTGGTCATATAAATTCCACAGTGCTAGAGCGTGCCGAACGTGGTGTGGGCGTCAAATTTAATTTTCCCACTGATAAAACAGCGCATATTAAGGATGTAGAACGCCTTTTATGGAAACATGCTTTATCTTTGGGTATTCCTGTCGAACAAAAAACATTTGTGGGCTTTAACCCGGATTCAAAAGGAGTCATTGTTGTTGATAAAGAGGGTAAAGAAGAGAAAATCCCGTGTGATTATGTGATGGATTGCACAGGAAGTAAGCGTCTCGTTGTAAATGCAGTGAATGAGTTTAGCCAGGCTCCCATTAAACCTTTTAAAACTTCTTTGGTGACAGAAGATGTTACAGTTCAAAACCACCTGCTTGCTTATGTGAAAATAGATCAACGATCTTTAAAAGTGAGTAACAATATACAACCAACCCCTATGGATATTAGTGGTATATCGCCCTTAGAGTTTGCTCGAGGTATGGAACGTCTCCGTCAATTTGGTTGGCATGAATTCGCCTTGCCGCGATGTTATAACATGCCTTTTGGGAAGGATAAGGCTTGTTTTTATGTAGAGACGCCTGATGATCTTCCTTCCGAACAGAAAGAAGCATGGTTGCAAGCAGTCTTGGAAACCAGAACAGGGGATGATGGAATAAGCTTTCAATTATTGACTGATTCAAAAAAATATAAAAGTAAACCGAGACTTACCACATTTTCCGTAAATCCAATAGAACTGAGTCCATTTTCTCATCAAGAGCAAGGATTACCCACGGTAATTACTCAAGGTGATACTCAAATTGACCCTAACTATTTTTTAGCACACGGGATCATCGATTCTTTTGATCGTATTGATCAGATGATTAAGGGAATGAAAATTTCGGGCGGTAAAATAATTTATTTTCAGCAACAAGATTATGAGCATGATGTTCAGCTCGATTTAGAAAAACATCGTGAGGCGCTGATTGCGCATTATAAAGAAAGAAAAGAATATTTTATTGTTTGGCTGCAAAAAGCCAAGGCTTATTATGAAGTAGCTATAGATAGGACAAAGTTACCAGAGGAAAAACTGCTTTTCGCTGAACGCGTAAAAGAAATTGAAGGCCGGATAGCTTATCATAATGCATTAAAAATAGTTCGGGAAAAAATTTCGGTTGCACCTAAATTATTAGATTTAATTGAAGCGAAAGAGCGTTTAATGCTGGCTCTTCAAAAGTTACCCAGTGTTTCTAAGGAGCGAGAGGACGCAAATCAGAAATTAAAGCTACTACTCTCCATGATCCAAAATATCGGGGAAAAACTATACCAAGAAGATAATTTTTCTTTGGCATTGGAGGCTTATCAAGAAGCTTTAAACTTATCTCGTACGCAAGTACCCAGAGATGAGACGATAGAGGTGTCTCTGCACGCAAAGATGATTTCATGTTATCGAAAACTGCACTTGGGCGATAAAGCTTTATTACAGGCTAGAGAGGTATTAGAAACGTGCTCGCCTGGAACAGAAATTCAGAAAGAAATTATTTTTAATGGAATTAAAGGGGCTATGGAAGAACTTTTATCCAATAAAGAGGAGAGCCAAATAGCAGCAAAACAGTCTGTACGAATGGTGGCTAAGTTCTATTGTCAGTATCAAGAGTTTATTGAACAACACTTGGAACACGATTTAAATGCAGAGCGCTTAGAAATAATATCCATTCTAGGAAACTGTAATTTATTAAGAGAGCAAGGAGATGAACTTGTTGAACAAGGGAAATCCGATCTGGCTCTTAATACCTATCAAGATGCCATACTCACGCATCGTTTATCGAATTATCCTTCCAGCATAGAGTGGGAAGGAAATTTATGTGCCAGCATGATGGTAATTTATCGTAAAACAAATCGACTTCCAGAGGGAGTTCCATTTGCGAATGAAATTTTAAAAAATCCAACGTTACCCATTGAAACGAAGAAAAAAATCCTATTTAACATGATGAAAGGAGGGGTAGATGCAATAAACTTGATGAAAGAAAGTCAGGAAGATTTATCCCTTATGAAGGAACTTCGACAACTTTATACACAACACAAAGAGTTCCTTAAGAGTGAATTGCAAGGGGCCTTAAAAAGTGAGCTAAATACTTTAGATTCTCTATTTGATACGGTAGTTTCACAAAGTGTGAATAACGCCTATGGTTAAAACAAGCTTAAAGAAAATACTCGATGGTTTATGTAAGATGTTTTTATGGTCTAAAAGATTCTTCATTTCCCGGTAAAATCTCAAAAAAAACGCCCATATTTTTTCTTTCTTTTTCAAGAAAATCCCTAAAGCCATTATATACTTTTGTGTCACCAAAGTGAGGGTCGGTCACTTCAAACTGTCCATCACATTTCTTTCCCAGCAACGTATGAAGCACGCCAACATTTATAATAATAAGCGTGGTTGTTCCTTCAGGAAAATCAGCTTCGCTTAATTCAGTCAGTGTTAATTTTTTTCTCGTGGGTACATCTTTCTTAAACAGTGAATAAAGTGAGGTAATCACTGGGTCCCTAGAGTACTTATGCAGCGCGGATTTAGATAATTCTTTAATTTCGATGCCGACTACATTGAGTTGATGTTTGTGGAAGTAGGATACGATTTTTTCTGGCGAAGCAACTTTTCCAGGTTCCAGCCAAATTTCTCTATATATTTCTAGTTCTTTGCTTGAAGTATAATCGCTTTGATCAATATACCCTCTTTCAAGAAGTATTCTCATTATTGCTCTTGCAGTACAGGAGTTTTTAAATTTTTGCTTATCTATCAAGGGTTCAATATCATCAAGTTTTGCTTTTAGTTTCGGATTGTTTAGCACAAAATCTGCAATTTCGTTGGAAGTTACTATTAATTTTAAGAAACTTTGCGGATCAAGCATGTGCACAAAGTCTTCTGAAGAAAGAAGCAATTTTATAGTATGTGAGGACAGATGTTTCATTGTCCCTAATGTAATAATACCCTTAATAGGTTTATCATGAGTACTATGCACTTCTTTAAATTTATTCACAAACTTTTCTAAGCTGGTTTTATTTATCGCCGTATCTGCATCTTTACCAAAATTAAAATCAATGCTTCGATAGATATTTCGACTGTATTCAATATCACTAAGCGTCACATCCGGAAATTGTGCTGCTGTAATATTTAAAATCATAATACTGACCTTAATGGATCTTTATTTACTTTATTATAGAATATTATAAAAATTGATCAGATGATTTATTTGTTGAGCAGAAATTAATTCTGGTTGCAGGCAGGATCTAGACGATTGAGCAATTGGGAAAATGCAAACATCTGAGAATTATCTTGCTATAATTCACCGTTCCAAGAGTATTTTTTTAAATTAACACAGCCATTGGTAATGACAATACCTTCTTTTTCTAACAGTTCTTTCTGATGTAAATAGTGCGGGCTGCCGGCAGGAAAAGAAAGTACTCCTCCGGATTTTAGCACACGCTGCCAGGGAAGGTTATGACTCTTTGTACAGGAATGAAGAAGCCATCCTACGGCACGTGCTCCTCGTGGATGCCCTGCCAGTCTGGCAATATCCCCATAGGTTACAACCCTACCTCGAGGTATTGATTTAATCAACCTTAGCACTTCTTTTGAAAACTCAGTTTGTATATTCATTTTTTAAACAGCCAGCTCATCTATAGATTAAATCTCGGTTTCCACTAAGATAAGTGTAGCCTGATTGCTTGCAACTGAATCTTATACATATCTCTGAAAACCAGTTCTACTCTACTTCGACGTCCCGCGGACAAGCCGCGGGGTGTAGGCAGAGAGATGATCAAGAGACAGTTGCCTTGCAACCAGGCTCTATTAAAAAAGCAGACCTCTCTTTTTATTTTTGATCATAAAATAGAAAATTGATTTATAATTACCCACATGAGTAACAAAAAGCGCATGCTCGTTAATATTTCGTTAATTTTTTTAACTTAGAATCCCCCAACAAGAGAATGTGCTGAACTACAGCTATGAAAATTTATAGTAAACAAGAGGCAGGGTTTCAAGAGGTTTATACTCATGAGGATGTTCTTCCCGAGAATATAGAGAAACCTGAAAAAAAACCTTTTATTATCTTAACATTACCCGATGATTTCTGTAATATTGATTATCTAATTCAGAATTTTCCCCTATTTAAAAAACTGGGGTACTTCGAGGTCAAAGATCAGAAACAAATTTTAACGATTACCAGCAAAAGAAAAGTTGGAATTGTTATCAATGCAATTCTTTCAAGCCCTGATTATAATCATAAAGAAAACAATGAATTATTCTATAGTTTAACGCTGTTACAACAAGAGCTGACTAAAACAGCAAAAACGTACCATCCACCGCATAAAAGTAAAGAGCGCGCACAATATCATTCTGTTCCTGATGAAATTATAAGAGAAACGAATGCACCAAAACCTTCTCACCATGCTGAGAAAGTTAAAAAAGTGGATAAATCAACCATAGAAATTCTAAAAACAGAAGAGTCTGGAAGAAGAGTTACTGAAATAGAAGCTTTCAATGGCATGTGTTATCGCCTGCTCTTAAATGACCGCACACCCAGAGTTAGAAGCGTACATGATAATCAAGGTAATCGAGTTGGGGTTATTTCCAGGGCGATCGATAATTTTCAATCTTTACATGATTACTATCTAAACCAGAAAAAACAAATTGGTTATCTGCGTTCACCGCCACAGATGAACCTGGTAAAATCAGGTATTGGCAGAATATTAGGTGCTGCCTATACTGAGGAAGAAAATGATCTGCATGGTGGTAATATTGGCTATGATCCAATCAATTTAATATCTTATAAAATTGATCATGATCAAGCAACTTGGCCAATCACATCAAAATACCAAAACAAAAATCCTAATAAGCCGCTTTACAAGGATAATGAAAGAGCCTATGGCATAAAACCTAAAGATGCTTTTCCCATAACTCAAAGAGATATTACAAACTTCCCGCATTTACGCGATGCGAAACCACGTAATTTTCCCGATGAGACGGATAGCGGCATTTTAAATCTTCCTGGGATTGAGGATAATCCTGATTTTATCAAAGATGTTTTTTCAGTTTTTCTTAAAAGAGCCTTATTTAACGAGCAAATTTATCGAGCCATTGCTAATGAAACGATTGAGAATCCCAAATTACGAGAAGAATTGGTAGCTCACAAAACCCGACGTAGTGAACTTCTAAAAGAAGAACTTGTAAAAAACAAAAAATTTTTAAATTTTCTTATCGAAAATCCTGATTTAAAAAATCAGATCATTGGCGAATTTAGAGAATATAATGCTGACTATAATGAAGATAGCCCTTTGCGCCTGGATCTTGAGGATTTAGGAAATAAATTTGATATTCTTGTTGAGCAAACATCAGAACAAATAGAAGTGTCAGACATGGCTGTCGAGCTTTTTGAAACCTATTATAGGCCTGATCAGGATGTAAATGCATATGAATATCAAACAGCTGCAACGGATTCATCTCTACGAAAACAAGAAACAAAAAGACATCTCAAATCAGCGCTTCATGTTAATGACAATGAAGCTGAATTTATTTTTAATAAACTCAAGAGAACATGGCTAAGTAATCCAATAAATTTTAAAGCGACTATTATTGAGAGAAATGCAGAAAATGCTCTTGCGAAAATTTTAGCAGATCTTATTAGACTTGATGGTAAAGTTGGAGTTTTCGGTGGTGAAATACGTAAACTAAATAAAGAACATGAAATTAAAATACCTAAAGGTGCAGCTGCTATTTTTGATCTGTATAAAAAACATCAAAGGGGGGAGCTTCTTTCTGCAGTTGAAACCCTAGAGGCGATTATTGCACAGGCAGCCATTGCAAACGCTTATCAAGGACATACTTTGTTTAATCGTCGCCAGCTTGAAACCTCTGATTTTTATAATAATATTGTTGCTATTCAGTATAGAATGCTTACTGAAGAAGTGAGTGATGCAGTAAAAAGTAAAGATCAACTATACAGCTTCTGTTTCTAAAAGCTCCAAAGCCCCACCACAATGATTGTCCTAATCCAGTGTAATAAAATCTGAGGGTTCTCTGTCAATAAACTGTTTTATCAATTGTTGCCAAAAAGGGCGATACAAAGCATTAAATAAAGGATGTGAATCATCAACGGGAAAGCAGGGGCCATGATTCACTTCCAGTAACCAAAGCCTCCCATTTTCTTCAATCATAAAATCAAAACCAAAACAGGCAATCCGAGGCTGGTTATCTTGCCAAATCGTTGCAAATCGATCTTTCAAAGTCTTTATTACGAGTTGACAGATAGAAATAATGCTTGATTTATAGGGTTGGAAAATTGCCATCTCATCACTTAAGCGTTGAACGACATTAAATCGTTCATCACTAAGATGTTCGTTGGTAAGATGAGACTCCATTTGGCTGAAATTGTCTTCTTGATAAGGTTTTAAGGCAATATTTAAATAGCCGCTAGGAAAGAGTGCTGACCCTGCATGTGTAGATACAACTAACAATTGTCTAATGGAAAATTTATGACCTGATACTGGCCCTTGGATTAGCAACGGCTTAGCAATATAACGTTGCAGCACCTGGGGTCCTCCCATACGCTGATGTGAGAGAAAATGTGCCTCAACATCATTTAAATCATGAAATATATGAATATGTTGGCCATTATTTAACATGGAGGGTTTTAATATCCAAGGTATTTTGGCAGATTGTGAATTATCAATTTTAGCTAATACAGAAGGCCAAGTTTGATCATCGATAAAAAAGGTTTCAGGCATCAAATATTTGAGTTGATTTGCTTGTAGAAAGGCTGCCAGCAGATGTTTGTATTCCAATGTTTCGCTAACCACTGGTGAAAACTGAAGCCAGGCTTCATTGACCGACGCCAGAGTCGAAAACCTGCTTGGCTTCCATCCATCGGCCTTTAAAAAACGCGCTAAATTAGCATGTGTTGGCGAGGTTTCTGCTGCTAAATGAAATTTTCTCATAATCTTTTATCAATCTAACATTTCATAACAAGTATAGCCTTGATTCGATGAAGTAGTAAGGCGAAATTTAGGAGAAAAATCGTACCGTTTAAGGGACAGGGATTATCTCTATCTGTAATTTTTTAGTCTTTTTAATATATTTCTCATTCTGAACGTTAAACACCAACATCACAGCAGACGAATTAGATATACTGTCTGACAGTCGCTATATGTCATCATTCTGGGGGCCCAGTGTGCGGATGAAAATATCACCACCGCAACAACAAACAGGAACTTCAAATTGGACATCTTTTTTTCAGAGTAAAAGTGGGGTAACGGAGGCTGTCCCAAGTCAATCTAGAAAACACGAACAACCTAAATCTGAGGAAGAAAATGATGAAGACTCGCACCTTACTAAAAAGAGACGGTAAGCTTTTGTGCTATATTAGAGCTAATGCACTATAAAGGGAGTTATAAATGACTAATATGAAATTAAAGAGTTTAGATACCCCTGATGAACTTCGTAAATTACCTAAAACAAAAATTGAAGTTGTGAATTTTGAAGAAGTTACAGTGATGCGTGTAACCTTTCAGCCCGGATGGAAATGGTCTGAATGTCTCAAACCAACAGTTGGAACCAAAAGTTGCGAAGCATCCCATGTTAATTACATTATCTCTGGGCGAATTGTTGTGGCAATGGATAATGGCGAGCAAAAAGAAATGGGTCCTGGCGATGTTGCTATTATTCCGCCTGGACATGATGCATGGGTAATTGGTAATGAGCCTTGCACTGCGATTGATTTCAGTGCAGGCAAAATGTACGGAAAAGCTTGAATTCGTCAATATTCACTAAAGAAAATCTGAAATTTTCATAGCAGGGAGCGGCATAATGAACAACGCACGAATTGATTTTAATAAATTTCCTGATGCAATTCAGGCGATATTTGCTCTTGAAAAGTATGTGAATAGCAGTGGCTTGGAAAAATCTCTTCTTGAGCTGGTTAAGCTGCGTGCGTCACAAATTAATGGCTGTGCTTATTGTGTTGACATGCATACTGCGGATGCAAAAAAAGAAGGTGAGTCTGATCGCCGTCTCCATGCTGTAGTTGTATGGAGAGAAACTCCTTTTTTTACTCCTCGTGAACGAGCAGCTTTGGCTTGGACTGAAGCCGTTACTTTACTATCAGAGACACATGCTCCTGATGCGCTTTATAATGAACTCCTAACATGTTTCAATGAAAAGGAAGTTATTGATCTTACTATGGCAATTGTCACCATTAACAGTTGGAATCGTATGGCAGTTAGTTTTCGCAAATCTCCAAGCTAAAAAGTGCAGAATATTGGATTAAGAAAAATAATTGAAAAGAAAACTATACGAAACAAATGGATTCATATAAAAAACTTGGCTTGGAAACGCTTTTTCAAACGTTTACACCGGAAAAGTAGTTAAGGAAATGGTCGAAAATAACTTCTTTGTTCAAATTGTTATGAGTTCTTATTCTTAAGGTAATAAAATAAAAAAAGCACAAAGAAATAAATAAACAGAGGTTTAATAAAAAAATTAAATATTACAATTAACTGTAAAAACACGCTGGTTGAACCCCATAATATTTGAACTAGTTTTAAAGTATCCAACGGTTGATAGGGCTTTATATATAACAACAGCGTAATATGCTTAATAATAAAAAAACCGAGTGTGGCGCACAAAAAAGCAATTATATGCCTCACCGAATATAGCATTAGACCCTGAGTTTTTTTCATTATTTTGCCTGTTATTCAAAATCACTTATCTCCATTTAGCTATTTACTATGACTCCTCCATTAGGATGCAGAACTTGTCCAGTCATATAGGAAGAGTCTTCAGAGGCAAGATATAAATATGCTGGAGCAATTTCATAAGGTTGAGCAGCACGGTTCATAGGTACTTGACCACCAAAATGACTGACCTCTTCAGCATTAAAACTCGAGGGAATTAAAGGTGTCCATACAGGACCAGGTGCTACGGCATTCACTCGAATACCTCGTTTTATTAAATTTTGCGAGAGAGAGCGAGTAAAAGCTACTAATGCTCCTTTTGTAGCAGCATAATCAATTAAATGGTCATTTCCTTTGTAGGCCGTGACAGAGGTTGTATTTATAATAACAGCACCATTTTGTAAAAATGGCAATAAAGCTTTTACCATGTAAAAGCAAGAAAAAAAGTTAGTTTTAAATGTTTTCTCCATTTGCTCGCAACTAATATCCTCTATGGTATCTTGAGGATATTGCATTGCAATGTTATTGATTAAAATATCAATTTTACCGCATTGTTCGAGAGATATTTTACAAAGAGTCTCACAAGCAGAATACTCTTGTAAATCTCCATGGCTTAACCAACATTTTTGCCCTATTTTTTCTATCATGTTTTTAGTTATTTTTGCATCTTCATGTTCATTTAAGTAATGAATATAAATATCGGCTCCTTCTTGAGCAAATAAGCAGGCTACTGCTCTGCCAATACCGCTATCGCCTCCAGTGATCAATGCTTTTTTGCTCATTAACTTATTACTTGCTCGATGATGAGGAGATATAAAAATGGGCTTTGGATGCATTTTTTCTTCGCTGCCTGGCTGTTTGTTTTGATGTTGCGGCGGTTGTTGAAGAGTGTTCTTTTTCATGATGAATTCCTTTTAAAAGAAAAAATTAATTTTTAAAGAATATATTATCTAATAGCTTCTGATTTAATTTCGATTTGCGATTTTTTGCGGAATAACAGATAGGAATTGGTTTCTTCCATGGTTATTAATTAATCATAGAAGAAAAAATAATGTTTGCTCTTTTTATTCATAATATTTTTGAGAGTAAATTTTTTAAATTAAAAACTTATAGAGTTTATAACCTAAAAGAATCGCAGAATTTAATATAAAAAATAAAATAAGCGTATAAATAACTATAAAAAAAAGGGCACCTATTAAAAGAAGTCCATCTCTTTCAATTAATCCTGTAGCAACTGCAATAATGGCAAAAGAAAAAATAAAGTCTACATAAGGAATGGGAAGCATTAAAAAAATGCTTAAAAAGAAGATAAAAACAATAAAAAAATATTTTATTGGGCTTGAGCTAAGAAAAACCCATCTTCTTTCGATGTATTTTTCAAGAAACTGCACATAAGGAATTACTTTTATTATTCCTTTATTAATATCATCAGGTATTTTTTTATTTTTAAGTTTTTGAGGAAGCCATATTTTATTGTGCCTCACTAAAAGTTGAAGTGTTATTAATGCTATGGAAATGCCAAATATTAAAGAAAAGCCCGGAATAAAAGCCAAAGGAGTTGCAGGAGGAATTGCTAATAAAATAATCAAAAAGAAATGATCTTGTTCGTGAAATTTATTTAATATGTTGCCAAGAGTATCGTCTTTTGCTTTTTCTTCTTTAATTAATTTTTTCAATCGACTCGATATTTTCATTTAGTCTCTGTCGGGTTCAATTTATTTTTGTTTGTAATCAAATAACTTTCCGTAATCTAAGTTTTTAGTTTACGGCAGTTATTTGAAAATTTACACTATTTATAAAGGAGTACCCTGTTCTTCTTTTTTACAACGCATTCCATAGCATGCACTAATACAACTTGATAAGGCGCCGAGGAAGAATAAAATAAAAAGAATCCAACCGCTCCAAGCTAAGTGTTTCGGATTGGCATTGGTCATTTTTTCTGCAGGGGCATTTTGTTGCGGTGTTACTGAAACATTGACGTCTGCTGCAGAAAGTTGGGTGGGAGCTAGAGCTGGATTCAAATTTTCTTCATGAAAGGCAACATAGTGAGTCATAGGCATGATTAACAGAACACTTAACATTAAAGCCAAACTCCAGGTAATAAACCCATAGATTACTCCGCCATGACAATAACAATGATAGAATCGGGCTAAATAACCCGCAACAAATCCTGCAACGCCCATTGAAACAATCACCCCGATTAATAAACCTAAAACTCCACCAAGAGCCACGGTAGTTGCACCATTAGGCCCTGCGGAATAGGCACTTAAACCAATTGCCATACTAAAAATATTCAGTAAAAAGCCGAGCCCTACACCCACAAATGCCCCGGCAATAATTGCAGACCAATGCAGTTGGGTTGTAGTAGTTTTATAACATTTTTGATTGTCCGTAATCATAAGAGTATCCTTAATTAAATGTGAGAAATTAACCAAATTAACACTAATATACTAACCGGAACTCCTAGCAACCATGCAATAATATATCCCATTATTTTTCTCCAAAAATTACTCTCAATTCGATTTTTTACTCTTCTTTAATTTATAGACTAAAAAATTATTCGGTTTTAACTTAAGCATTATTCTTTAAATTAATTTATTGATGCAGCTCATATTTTCTTTTCTTTCATTCGCTCCTCGAATTAAAATTAGTGTACTGCATGGCTTTTGTGATGTGTGGTTTTTGCATGTTTTTTATGAGAAAAACCTTTATTTTTAGTTGCTAGAGCATGAGATCTTGTTGTTTTACTTCTTTTTCCAGCAAGCTTTTTTATTTTTCCTTCTGCTCCATTTGGAATATAAAGCCAAATAGAAAAAAGCTCGCTCATGTAATTGATATAATTAAGGTTATTTTTTAACAATACATTCATCTGTTTTTCCATAAGATCGTAAGGTGTACGAATTTCACCGAATTCTTGGGGATGAATATAAGCAAAATTGAGAAACATTTTTTTACTTAGTTCCATAGTTAGTGGTATTGCGGATGATAAATGACTGTTCATGTCTTCCATGTTTATCTCCTTATAAAACTGTTTAATTAATTATCATAGAAGAAAAAAAACCGAAGTCAAAAAATGAATGTATCACGAAAGAGGATTTTGATGTCCCTTATTCGAGAAGAATAAGATTGTTCTGTGGCTTGCGAATCTAAACGATCTAAGTGTAAAACCGGATGCTTATAACTAGAAACATTAATCGAATAAAACTAGATAAATAGTATTTCTCAGCCTATTTTTTAAAGAAGCATTCAAGGAGAAAAAATGAAAAAGATAATGATAATTATAGGACTCTGGCTTTGGGGTTCATCTTTAATACATGCGGCAGAGACTATTCGTATTACAGTAACGACTAATGATCAAACTGCTGCGGGGATAGGATACATGGTAAATGGTAAAAAAACAGGAGGACCGGGTAAATTTTATATAGGAAATGGACCTAAAAACAGTAAGTATTTCTTTGGTTACAGAAAAAAATCTGCTCAGGGACGAGATGTTTCTTGTGGTTCTCATAATTTAACAAAAGATAGTTATGTGATTTTACTCGCTAAAGGAAATAGGTGTAGAAGTATAGTAAGACGCTAATTATCTAAAAGACTTAATTATGATTACATTAATTATACTCATCATACTTTTATTGGCAGTTCTTCCTACCTGGCCCTACAGTAGAGACTGGGGGTATTACCCAAGCGGCGGCGTTGGATTAATTTTACTCATATTAATTGTTTTCTTATTAATATGAGATAATAGTTTTGTAGCTTGATAAGCGCGCTTTGGAATCTTTCTTATCCCTTCTCGTAATAAACAAGAGTAGTTTTTAGATACTGATATCAATGCCACCAGTGAGTCCATATTTGCTTTTCACTTGTGTTCCATAATAGTTTTGCATTATTGGGATATTCACCCCAAGATAACAAGAAATGATGTTCATATTGACTCTTAAGCCGGGTAATAAAAAGATACTATGTCCGCCGCTATTCTGATCGGTCAGGCCGGCAATATTATCTTTTGCAACATACTCGCCATTCAACTCCATGATGCCATCAATTTGAAATTGGGTATGTTCGTTTTTATAAAATGCTAAAACGGTTGCAAAATTATAATCAAATACCGAACCTAGCGTTGTTTCCTGCGTTCCTTCGGTACTTTGGGTGTAAATCAAATTCGAACTTAATGAAAACTTCTTATATTGTTTGGAAATAATAATTCCTGCAAATGGGGTCCAAGCACCACTTCCAGGCTGATCTGATGCGGAAAATAGAATGCCATTGTTATCTCTTGCTGTCGTTTTACCTGTGGGGGCATTAATTCCCGAGAGCAATGCCAGGGAAACTGGATGTTTGGTTTCTTCAACCAATCGCCACAGAGAAAAGAAGTTAGCATCGCCTAATCCATAGCTATTTCCTAAAGGAGTCACGTTACCAACATGTGTTTCTTCATCAAAGCTCGCAGCAGCGAAGGAAGAGTTAAACACATAAGGAAGGCTTGCACCGATGGTTATATTGTTTCCAAGTCCATAAAATACTGTAAGGTAATTAGTCAATGCGGACTTTTGGTTTTCGGCTAAAGGATGCTCTAGCAGTACCTGATCAGAAAGGAGGCTATTGGGATAGTATTCTACTCGTTGACTTATACCTATTTCGCCTTTATCCAAAGTATCGGCAGTTGATGTAGTTATTGGGGAGCCCAGTCCTACGGAGTAACTGATTGATTTTTGAGGGAAAGTAGCTGCATAAAGATTTAAAAAAAAGCAGCAATACAAACAGATTGCCCGTTTTAGAATTATTTTCATTTCGTGAGTTTTTTAAATTTTATTGTAACTTAGATATTGGTAATGCCCAATAGCTTGCTGTCGATAAATGCCTACACGAGATAGCAAGACATTTAATCTAGTAGTATTGAAAGGTTATTGAACAATTGAAATAGCTTCAAAAGTACCATCAATTTCAATAAAGAATCAGAAAATTGTTTTATTAATCAAATAGTTGTAATTGGAGTACATTCGTTTTATATTTTTCAAGCCGTATTTTATAAATAACAAATTAACATGGAGCGTAATATGTTTTTAAAATTTTCAAGACTTATTTATCTACTTTTGGGACTCATTTTTTCCGTTTCTCAATCTACGTGGGCTTACACTACAAAAAATGGTGCCATTTTTGATGCAAATGGGAATCAAATCAGCATTGATGGGATTGCATGGATAGGATTTCAAGACAGTAATTTTCTTGGTGGCCTTTGGAATGTTCCATTTAATCCAATTGGTACACAAAAGGGTGTAATTGAATTACTTACGACTCCTTGGACTGTACCAGGCTCTAATATTCCAAGTGCAGATAATGGAGTATCGTTTAAAACAATTCGTTTACCTATTCAGCCAGGGATTTGGCGAAATACTACTACAGTACAACAATCTCCTTTTAATTTTTCGGTTACGGATGTAACAAATCAAGGAGCTGGTAATGGTCCTTTTTGCGATTGGAGTAAAGGAGCAGATGGAAGCGGGCACTGCTTACAATCCAAAACAGCCCCAGATTTATTAACTGCTACGATGAATGAATTTAAAAAGCAAAATATTCTTGTGATGCTCGATTTTCACCATCGGCCTGGATTAGGTGATAATTTCCGTGACGGTACTGTTGTGGCTGCAAATTATTCATTACAAAATTATCATGATGATATTGTACACTTTGTTACAAATGCCCCTGCAAATTTATTAGGTATCGATATTTATAACGAACCCCATCAATTATTCTGGTATCAAGACAATACACAAACGACTCCAGTTCAGCCTGCGTGGATTAAAGTAATCGCTGCAGCAGCAACAGCAGTGTATGATTCCAAAGTGGACACTTTATTATTCGTAGAAGGGCCAGGAGGTACTGCTGGAAATGATCCCTATGATCCAGTCTACAGCAATACTTCAACCATTTGTTTACCGGACTCTACTAAAATTGATGATACCAATGTGGTTAGTTTAACTCGTGATAATAGCCGTTGTCCTACAGCGAATACCTTGCGTGTAACCAATATTGGTTCTAATTGGGGAGAGAATTTTCGTTCTTTGCTGGATACAAAGCAGTCGGTAAATGGAGTTGCGCGATTTGATGTGACTACTTTCAGGACACAATTAATCCAAGCAATTGAAGCTAATAATTTTAGCAATACGGATCCAAATGCTATAGCCGATTGGTTGTTAGGGCCAAATAATGATGGTAATGAGGGACATCTGGTTTTTGCGCCGCACTTGTATGGAGCGCAGGTGGCAGGATGGCAGTCTGATGCAAATGACAGTCCTATACGATTTGATTGGAACTTTGGTTTCTTACTAGATTCCGGTTTTCCCTTTGTAATTGGAGAATTAGGGTACGATGTGCAAGTGCCTGCAACGGGTGGAGAGGACTTTTTTCTTGATTCGGTTGCACCCTATTTGATAAACAAAAAAATAAATCACAATTTATTTTTTTGGACGTTCAACAATGCTGATTTTCCAGTAGGTTTGCGTGCAAGTGACTCTGATTTAAGTCTATTTACATGGAAAGAGCAGGATTTGCATGATCTCTTTTATGCTATTTTACCAGTACAGCAATATGGTAAATTGTGTGTCACTGTACCTGCACCAACAGGATATAATGGAACACAATTTCCTGTAATCAGTGCTGCAGCAGGAACGAATCATTATACTTTCAGTTTAACTGCTTTTGATACTCTAACTTGTTTAGACAAAGTTGTAACAGGTACCTATACCTTAACCGGTACTTCAATCAGTAACAGCGACGGCATTAATTATGTTCCTGAAAATACAAAAACGGCGATTGTCTCTTCAAACACAGAGACAGATGTTTCGATTAAATATGTTGAAGAGCCGACTGGTAATCTGAGTATTCATGTTACAGGTGATAGTAATTGCCCAATCAATGCCAGCCAGCTATTCACAGTCACGTACTCTTCGGGCTCTAGTACAAATAGTGTTCAGGTGATCGGCACAACACCTAAAAATATTACACTCCCAGTAGGTAACTATACAATTAACGTTACACCTCTTCAGCTGCCTACAAATACTCAATGTACGGCTCAGTTCAATTCCACTGTAAGTATTAATGCAAACTCAACGCAGCAAGAAACGATTCAATATACTGCGGTTGCAACCAACAATTGCTCAGTAAAAGCTCAATGCAGTACTTGGGGAACACCTCAAGATTCTTGGTCTGGAAGTTCCTGCAACCTCTATATAAGCACGAAGTCACCAATGACTAATCCTGCAGTATTAAATATGGTAGCAAGAGGAATTACGGCAGTTACTTCAGTATGGAATGCTACAGCAACCTTTACCAATGGAACCATAACAATGACTTTATTCGATGCGATATACATACCCAACATTGGTTTTAATGCGAGCGGTATCATTATCCTGCCCACTGAGGCAATGCTTACCACAAATGGGCAAACGTATACGTGTCCCGTGAGCACTGCATATCAATAAGAAAAAAAGCAATGGGTTCGTCAGAACCCATTGTTTCTTCATTGAAAGATGAGCCTGTTTATAAGAAAAGATGAAATTTCCAGATAAGTAAAATTTCATGAAAGCGATCTGGGAAGGTTGTGCCTCTCAACGGTTAATTTATGTTTATTTCAATAGGCTTGCTAGCCATGATACGTTTGTTGTTCAATTATTCTTGATAATAGTATTATTTAATTGATCAAAAAAAATCATACTGGGTTTAAAATAACAATAAATCTGGATGTTGCCATCATAATAAAAAGGGTTGCTATACTATTTAAATACCTTTACTAAGAGGGGTTTAATATTATAGATAAACTCAAAATGACTAAATGATGAGATCGTTCAAGGAGGAGTCATGCCAACGTTTCATACCAAATTAATAGGTCGAGAAAAAATAGCCGAAAATACGATGGCATATACATTTGAAAAGCCAGAAGGCTTTACATTTAAGGCAGGGCAAAGCGGTGATTTTACATTAAATAATCCTAAGGAAACGGATGCAGAAGGGGATACGCGAGCATTTACACTAACAAGCCCACCTTATGCGAACACCATCACTATTGCGACCCGAATGCGGGATAGCGCTTTTAAACGTGTTCTAAAAAAACTCCCTTTAGAGGCTTCCCTTAAATTGATTGCACCTTCGGGTTCTTTTACATTACATAATAATACGTCTATTCCTGCGGTATATGTTACTGGCGGCATAGGCATTACTCCTGCACGAAGTATTATTATGCAAGCAACTAAAGATCAATTACCTCATCAGATTTTTCTTTTCTATTCCAACCACAATCCCGAAGAAGCTGCTTTTCTTGAGGAGTTGAAGTCCCTTGAAAATGAAAATCCAAACTATCACTTTATCCCAACTATGACAAAAATATCTCATTCAAGTAAATGGGAGGGTGAAAGAGGGCATATCGATAAGACTATGCTCAAAAAATACATTAATGATTTATCCAAGCCCATTTATTATATATCCGGCCCAGCAACAATGGTTGCTTCGATGCGAAGCATGTTAAATGATGTGGGAGTTGATGATGATAACATTCGTACAGAAGAATTTTCGGGTTATTAATGTTAATTAGAACTATTTAATACGCTTTAATACTTAACCAATTATTTAACAAGTTGTTCGATTTAAGTGATTGAAAATGAACTAATTAATCATTATCTTTCGCATTTTCTTATGATATAGTTGTCAATTTTTGCAGCGAGAGAAGAATAATAATGCCTTCACATCAATTAGCTCTATTATGTCAACAAATTGAAAAGCAAAGCACGGATCATTTTGGTAAGTTTTATATGTATGTCAGTTTGTTAAATACTTTAACTGCTCGAAATAAAACTTTTGCTGACGGTTTACCTAAGTATTCTACAGGTTCGATGTTTTGGAGAAAAAATCATCTGGATGTTGGCGAAATACCTATTGGATTCACGCAGCAACTCGATGCGTACGCGCGTGAATTTATTAATTTACAACCTCACTGGTCGAAAACTCTGCATAATATTGTGATGGCATATATTCGTAGGGGGAAAATCACTGACCTCGCTTATATTATCGATCAAATGTTATCTCATCTTATGTCGATACAGGGGCATCAAAGCCACAATCAAGATATTTATGAATACATTAGTTTTGAAAAGAAAAAGAAAGGGTTAATTGATTTTATACAACAAGTTTCAACTTTTAATCGTCAATTACTATCTATAGCAGATAATGGATGCAATACTGCATTATCCTTATTGGCGGTTACTACAGGATTCGTCCTGGTTTTAGCTTCTATTTTTTCTATTATACCTCTTATTATTGGTTTACCGCTCGTACTTGGAGGAGCGTATGGAGCCTATCATTTTGCGACTACAGGAATGGCCCAATTAGAGCAATTGGAATCTCAAATGAAACAAATGCTTAAAAAATTGGAGATGCTGCAAGGTGATTTATTTGGTGATAAAAATTCCGTTTCCTTTTATGCTGCAGCAGTGAAACCTTTACCCTATGCAGTAGTTACTGCAGGTGAGCAATTAATGTTTGATAAGTCTCAAAAGAAAACATTACAAGAGTATCGTGAAACTCTAGATGAGAGCTTTACTCCTTTTTCCATTTAAAGCTTGCGTTCGAAAAACTTGGTTGCTTTTGCAACCAAGTTTTTTAATAAACTAAGATAACTGAGCTCTGGTTTGTGGCTCATTTTCTGCAGAATCCTCATCTTTTATACTCCTGAAAAAAGTATCACGTACAAAACGATAACTCGATTGAGTTATTTTGCTTCCTAAAAAGCTAGCGCCTACTGAAGTACCTATAGCAATTGACGTTTCGATGAGACTTATTGGGTTGGTTAATAAATTGATACCCAAGGCAACCCCTGTGGTTATGTAATTCGATTGTTCTTTACTATAACCACCATAAGAATGGAGTGCATATCCAACTATAGGTGTTGCAATGGCGATACTCGCCGAAGAACCCAGCGCAATAAGCAAAAGTGCCCGAATGCTTTGGTTAATCCAATAAATCTTATCAGGGGGATAATGTAAATCTTTCAAATAATCCGTTGCGCCTTCATTAACTAATGTAACTAGCATGGAGACCAAAAAACCTTGTTGCGCTGCATCGGTAATTAATTGGATTAATTCTGGAGGAAAGAGAGCTGATAAGTTAACGGAATGACTCAGATCGCTGTTTAGCGTTGAGGTATTAAACTCAAAGGGGGGAACTGTATGCTCGGAACTAAGCGGCGAGATTAAATTGGTACTGGAAAATGCTTGTTGATTCATCATGAAACATTGATCAGGGGTACAGTAGGGTGTTGAGCTCGTTTGAGCATTAAAAATACTATAAAACCACCCATCAGCTGATTTCTTATCCTTTTTTCTGTTTTTATCAGCCCCCATTGTTTCTCCTTAAAATTTAAATATGGTGAAAAAGGCTTGATTTTTTAAGTCAGCATCTTTCATTTTTTGCGACCCAACTATAAATGCTAAATACAGAATTACCAAGGTCGAATTAATAAAAATTTATCCTATTTCATAAAATTGGCTAAATTGAGCAAATCATTTCTTCATATAAAAGTAGGGGATTAGGAAATCTCTAGTAAGATGTTTTATATTATACTGTTTGCATGTATTTTATTGTTTGAATTAGGTATGATAGCTCCATTAATAAAATAAATAATGAGTCAATGATGAAAAAATTAATTTTTATTATGGCATTACTTCCACTGAATGCATTTGCTGTTGATCCCGTCAATCCAAACTTATATGCAAATAATGACTGTGAAAGCATACATGATCCCGCTGAGAAAAAAGCTTGCTTTAATATAGAAAAGAGAAATGAAGCGGATGAAAATTTTAGAAATTTCCAAGAAAATAATCCAGCCCCATATCAAGAAGAGTTCTAAGCAAAAAGGCATTAAAATAGAAGTAGTGCATTGAATCGAACGATTTACTCGTCGATTTTCTGAGCTATATATTAAAGCACTGCACTACTTATTTATGTTTTCTTCAAACGATTAAATCAAAGGTTTGAAATTTCATTTGGCATGTATAATAGATTATTAATTGTCTAAAAATTATATAAAATTTAGCATATTACTACCTAAAATCCCTATTTTATCATACAAGCGTATAAGTATTTTCTCAAAAAAAACTATCAAAAGATCTATTTATAAACTATATGTATATATGATGATCATTTTGCATATGATTTAAGGAGAGACATAATGAAAGTGATAATTGCATCTTCAGCATTACTCATGTCCTTAAGTTTGGTTGGTTGTAATACGATGAATGAGGCCAGTCAATACAGCAACGAAACTGTAGGTGCCGGTGTGAAATATGGTGCTAACGTGGTAGGCAAAGGTGTAGGTTTTGTTGCCGATACTGGTGCAGCTGTAGGACAGGGGTTTGGTAAGGTAGTTGACACTGGAGTCGGAGCCGTGACAGGTCATCCAACTTCTCATCATAAAGTAAAAAACTACCAATAAGTATATTGTTTATTATGGCCATATGTTAAAAAGGCCATATATTCCTATTATAGGCTCTTCTAAATCAAATTTAATGAAGAGCCTAATAGGAATAATTTACTTGTAAGGTAGGAGAGAAGTTTCTTGTTGCAATTTTCTCTAAGGGATTTGTACCCTAATTTGAGCAACGATACATTGAATAAGAGGGGCTTTAAATCCTAAGGGAATATCTTATGGACTTTCAAAATCCTATGGGCATTTTTTTGGACAGATAGCGCGCCTTTTTTAAAAGACTGAGCTATCTGGAGAATTAAGTATGACTCAAGCTTTTTGACCAGCAGAGACTACTCTGTAAAATTACAAGGGACCACAAGTCGGACTTTGAAGTTCATCTTTTGATGGTGTTTCTGGTTTCTTATGTCCTGGAGCATACATACTGTATGGATTAAGCAAGGTGAGTGCTTTGGTATTGTAACTTGATTTACCGGCTAAATTTCCAAGCTTCAAGCCATCTAAGTATTTTTTAAACACCGGATAATTTGCTTCATATTGTGTATCTATTATTGGAAATACAATATGTTGGAAGTGTTTGGCTCGTTTTTCGATTTCCTCACGGAATATTCCTGCAACGACATCAGGCTTATTTTTAAAACTTCCACATCCCCAAGCGCCCAGGATCGCATCAGTTTTTCTTTTAAGTATTAATGTATCCAATAGAGCACTTATACGGTGCCTTAAGTCACTGGTGTATTTACCTGAATCTAGGTCAATCTCTTTACCAACAAGCTCAGGAGCCGCGGCTCTGATTTCATAAAAAGGAAATATTTTTTCTTTTGGGAGCAAGGGATAGCTCAATACACTGTCAGCAATAAATTGTTTTTTTGATGTGAATTCATCAGCATATGTTGGAACTAAAATTTCCGGACCTCTAAAGCAAATCTGGGGTTGCTCATCCATAAAGACTTTATAGGCTTCAGGGATTTTTATTCGACGTAGTACACTTAATGATTGCAATTCCTCGGGACTCATTTTTTCCTGCCCGATCAAGAGCTTCCTGGTATTTTCATCATAAAGAAAACATTTTTGTGCCTCATCATAATAAATGCCTTTTGACAGTAATGAGCGGGCACAAGAGGAGCGATGCCACAAATTTTCTTCCTGAGCACTTCCTCCTTCTAGAGCAGCCCCCCCAGGAAATAAAGAATTGGCCATATTGAGAACAGGATATACTTTCCCATGTTTTTTAGTCACTTCTAAAGCAGTGACGCCAAAATCCTGCTGAACCACTTCTACCTTTTGGGGCGGTTCTACTTTTTCTTTTTCCCAAGACTTTAAATTATTAAATGCCTGTGATTGCAATTCATGAAACTTCTCTGGGTCTGTAATATGGTCTAGTGTAACCCCCATACTTTTATGCCGCCAACGATCGCCAGAAAGAGTACCCCATAATAAACCAGGTTTGTGGGAGAGATGAACGTCCTTGATTTTCGAAAAATGGTCGGGTCTAATGTGGTGACGTAATTCTCTTAATGCTCTCATATGTAACTCCCTTAGTATTTTGTCTCATGCAGATATTTACGAGACAGATCCTGTAATTTTGGTATAAATTCATCAATAATGATTCATATTTTTCATTATTGTTCTTTTTATACCATTGTCGTTATCTCATATATTGATCTATCTGGTCAATAAAAATCTTTGATTGAATTGGGAATAGGGAGAAAATAAAGTTGTGCTTAAAATATTTCGCAAAGCCTGTTTTCCATTCGCTAGCGAATAGAAAACAGGCCCTAATGTTATTATGTTTGAAGTTCCAGTAAGAATTTTCTTGAATCTGTCACCATGTATAATGATATCCGTGATGATGGGGGTGCTTATGATATTTATAAGGATATTTGTGCTTATATTTATGGTGATGGTGGTGATATTTAACAGGATAGTACCAATGATGATGTTTATAGTACTTATGATGCTTATAATGTCCATGATGATAGCCATTATATGCCAAAGCAATCGAACTTATACTCATGAATAATCCTATTAAGAACATATTGAGTATCTTAATCATAAAAAACTCCTTTTTAATGTTCGTGTGTTAATTCTAGCTGAAATTCAAACCAGATGATAAAGAAATAAACAACTGGTGCTCCTTCCTGATGGGATACATCCTAGATTTTTAGTATGAAAGATACTTTTGTAACCGGTATTCATGGAAAATTTTTATAAAATAAAATTTGGACTAAAATATAAAAAATGATTATATGAACTTTGGGATTACTTCTAATTTTAAAATATCTCCACTGAATTAATTAATAGAGAAGGTTCCAATTTTCTTAAAGGGAAATTATTTTGAAAAAAGACTGTTCCTATTTTCAGCTTATTCTCGTGTTGTTATGTTCCATTTTTTGTGTGAATGGATGGTCTTCTCAAAGACTACCGCTTTTGAGCGATTTTATGCGCATTAAGACAGTCAGTGAGCCTGATATATCACGAGATGGAAAATGGGTAGTTTATACAGTAGAAGAAAATATTAGCAAAATAGACGCAGTAAGTAATATCTGGGTAGTATCCTACGATGGTAAAATATCAAAGCAACTTACGAATAATAAGAAAAACAGCAGTTTTTTACCCAAATGGAGTCCAAATGGTCAATGGATTGCTTTTTTATTTGAGAATAATGAGGCGAAAGGTCTGCAGTTATTAAATAGACAAAGCGGACAAATTATTAGATTAACTAATAGCCTGTATGATGTCAGTGATTTTGCATGGTCTCCCGATTCCCAAAATATTGCTTTTATTGCCAGTGAAGCAAATGAAAAGGATTCCAAAAATAAACCCATAGTCATCACAAGATATCTTTTTAAAAAGGATACAGAAGGGTACCTTGGCGAAAAAAGAACGCATCTTTATCGCCTAGCGATCCGAAACAAACAAATTGAGTTATTGACTCCAGGTCCTTATGATGAATGGGCTCCAGCATGGTCTCCTAATGGAGATTACATTGCATTTATTTCTAAAAGAGGGAATGAACCGGATAGGAGTTACAATTCGGATGTGTATGTGATACGTAACAAATCCGGAAGCAAGGCGATACAATTGACCCGTTTTCCAGGAGGGGGAATGGATCCGGATTGGGAATCTACTCCCTCATGGAGCCCTAATAACGCACAAATAGCTTATTTAAGCTTTAATAATAAGTCCCCTATCTATGCTCCCACACAATTAGCGGTGGTTGGATTGACCACTCATAAGGAGCAGATTATTGCCCCTATAGATCGCTGGTTTACCAAACCTAAATGGTCTGAAGATGGTAAGAAAATATATGCATTGATTGAGACGAGCAGAAATACACATCTTAGTGAAATTGATGTCGCTACCGGCACTGTCAGAACATTAACTAAAGGTGAGCGAGTTGATAGTGAATTTTCAATAGGGCAGCAACGAATAGTAATTGTTTCCTCTGATGATCAACATCCGCCAGAATTGTTTGCAGTAGAAAATACGTTAAGGCCATTAACCCACCATAATCAAAAACTTTTAGATGAAGTGATCTTTCGTCCTTTGGAAGACATTGAATTTAAAAGCTCTGATGGAACTTTAATCGAAGGTTTATTGCTGAAACCTGCACATTATAAACCTGGAAAACAATATCCCGCATTTTTAAATTTACATGGAGGGCCTGTTTATCAATCCAGTCATGAGTTTAATTTTGATTGGCAGTGGCTCGCTGCAGAGGGATATACCATTATTGCCCCTAACCCGCGAGGAAGCTCTGGAAAAGGATATGAGTTTTCCCATGCCATTAACGCGGACTGGGGAAATCTTGATGTCAAAGATGCCCTTGCTTCTGTGGATTATGTAATTAAGAAAGGTATTGTCGATCCTAATCAATTGGCTGTAGGAGGTTGGAGTTATGGCGGCATGCTGACTAATTATATTATTGCAAGCACTCAACGTTTTAAAGCAGCGATTAGTGGAGCTGGGACTGGTAGTATTTTGGGAAACTATGGTGAGGATCAATATACTTTAGATTACGAGTCTGAACTGGGAAAACCTTGGTTAAACACTCAGATTTACCTGAAGCTTAGTTACCCATTAATGAAGGCGAATAAGATTAAAACGCCGACTTTGTTTATGTGTGCCAGTTTGGATTTTAACATGCCATGCATTGGTTCCGAACAATTATATCAGGCCTTAAAATCACTGAATATACCCACACAATTGATCATTTATCCCGAGCAATACCATACACTTGATAGACCAGATTTTCAAATAGACCGTTTGCAACGATTTAAAGATTGGATGGATTTATATCTTAAAAAGGCCAATTAATAAATAATTCTAGACAATTACAATTCAACGCTTTTATTTAATGTATTTAAAGAATATGGCAGGTGCCCCCTCTCCTTATGATGTGAAAGACATCTATCCTACAGGAAAATGCGGTAAAAGAACTATTGATCCAAAGCAGATAGTATGTGTGTTTTCAAAATCTAAAAATGAGGCTATTTTACGAGAAATTGAATCCAAGGTAGTCCTTCTCTTTAAGCCAGCAACAAACTGTGATGATGCTCTTTCTACAGGGGCTATTTTAAATGTCTTAAGGGAAACAAAGCTGAAAGGGAATGAAAAGAAATTAACCATTGAAAAAGTGCGCTACAGGCTAATTGAATCAGAATGTGACACACAGTGGGATGATTTTAAATATCATGTTTTTTTTTGATCAAGGTGGTTATTTTGAAACATTCAAACGTAACCTTTCTCAAATCAATAGCAATTTAGAGTTCTACAGAATGAAGTTATAGCGTATTGCATTATAAATTGGATTTTATATAAAAAATATCAACTAAAACATTTTTAAAATAAGTTCTTTTCAAGTGACCCATACCAACTTTTTGTGCCACCTTCTTTGAAGCAATATTATCTATTTGAATAATGGAAATTAAATTGGCTAGGCCTAACTGTTTAAATGCATAGTCCCTTATAGCCTTGGCTGCTTCAGTAGCAATTCCTTTACTCCAGGAGTTTTGCTCGAGCCGATAACCAAGTTCAATATATAATTCTCCATCAACGGTTTGTTGTAATAACCCACAAAAACCAATGAGTTTTTTATTTTCTTTCAGGGTAAGTGCCAATAGGCCAAAACCTTTCTCTTTATATGAAGCTATCCATGACATCATTTGCTGTTTTACTGTTTCCCTATCAAGAGGTTTGCCTGTACCTATAAAACGCATCACTTCTGGATCAGCACATATCAACGAAAAACAATCTAGATCTTCTAAGGTAAAGGGGCGAAGTAATAATCGTTCTGTTTCAATTTTAAGATTTGGGTCAAATTTTCTTACTGAGTTTGTTTTCATTTAAAATTCTCTTATAGAAATACTCTTAATTCTAAATTTTCTAATTACTTTTTTCATCCGCAAATCAAATAGCCCAAAACAAGCAAGAATCGCCGCATGTAGCGCTTTCTATGTTAAAAATATCCCAATCAAGCTCTTTGGTGCACGACACATTAGATTCTTCCGTCAAAAACGAGTTTAAATGAAGTTTCTTTTACTTCCATAACTAAAAACTGGTCAAAGTGATACCCCATAGACTATAAATATCTATAGGGTTTTTATTTGCTGCCAAGAGTTTTTATGGATAAAAAATATAATATCCTGTATGTTGATGATGAAACGAATAATCTTACCGCTTTTGTCGCAACATTTCGTCGTCAATTCAATGTGTTTACAGCCACTTCAGGACGCGAAGGCATGGATATTATGCGCCACAATAATATTCAAATTGTTATTACAGACCAAAGAATGCCAGAAATGACTGGGGTGCAATTTTTGGAATCCATTATTCCCGAGTATCCTAACACCATTCGTATGATTTTAACGGGTTTTACTGACGTTGAAGCAATTATTAAGGCGATCAATACTGGCCGAGTATTTCGCTACATTACTAAACCCTGGGATCCAATTGAGTTAAAGATAAATATTGATACCGGCCTGAAGCTGCTGAGCCTTGAAGAAGAGCGTTTGTCTTTAATTGAAAAACTGAATCATGAAGTACTCTATCAAAAACGGATTTTGGAGTTGTTTCAAAAATATGTGCCTAAAAATATTGTCGATGAAATTTTAAATGATCAGGGAGATAACTCCCTCATTCGTGGTGAATATCGTATTATTTCAGTCATGTTTGCAGACATACGCCAATTTACCTCGATATCAGATAAGTTGGGTCCTGTTAAATCTGTGGATGTGCTCAATGCTTATTTTGAATTAATGAGTCAAAAAATACGGGACTATCATGGCAGTGTTAATAAATTAATTGGCGATGGAATCCTAGCTTTATTCGGTGCACCTGTGTCGCATATTGATAACCAGTTGAATGCAGTACTTGCAGGATTAGCGATGATTGAAGCACTGAAGGAGTTTAATGATAAATACCGTGATGAAATAGGCCGTGATATCGCTATAGGAATTGGTATTAATACGGGGGAGGTAATCGCTGGTAATTTAGGTACTAGTGAACATATGGAATACACTGTGATCGGCGATACTGTAAATACCGCATCACGCATAGAAGGGCTTACTAAAGACAAGCCCAATACGTTATTGATTAGTGAAACGACTTATAAATCTATTGCCAATGAAATTCTGGTAGAAGAGTTGGTCCCCCAAGTCATCAGAGGTAAAGAGGAGAAAATGACTCTTTATAGAGTAGTTGGAAAGAAAACATGAACCTTGATCCCATAAAAACGTGGCGGTTTTGGTACCAGAATATAATTACAGTTTTTTTATACACAATAGGCGGGTTTGCAAGTAATATTTGGGTTATTCCAAATACAATGGTGACCCCTCTTTGGCTTCCCTCAGGTGTTGCACTATCAATGGTTCTTTGGTACGGAAATCACGTTTTTTTCGGGGTAGTTACTGCTGAAATAATTGTTACTGCAGCACTAGGTAATTTGTTGTCCTGGCAGAACTGGATTGCGTCTACAATTATAGGGGTTGGTGCTGGATTACAGGCTGTCTGGGCTGCTCAATTCATTCAATATTATACCCGGACTAAAACACCATTCTATACGGTTAGAGATGTTTTAATTTTTACATTTGGGGGTGATTTTCTCTTTTCTCTTACCAGTTGTACCATAGGTATCATTTCGCTGATGCTATTTGGCTTGATTAAACCAGAGTTCATTCTGAATAATTGGTTTGTTTGGTGGATCGGTGATGCTGTAGGTATTATTGTGATCACGCCGCTTATCATGACCTGGTACCAAAGTAAATTCACTTTCAATGTGAAGCTCTTTCTTGAGTATATGCTCTTAGTCGTTTTATTAGGCTGTACTATGAGTATGATCTATATGTTGCATTATCCTTTAGCTTATATTCTGCTACCTTTCTGTGTATGGTCTGCAGTACGTTTCAGTGCTCGATTAGCAACAGTCATGGCATTTTTAATATCGATTTCTGTACTTTGGCTTGAGATACATGGCTATAAGGAATTTGATTTTAGTAATATTTCAACCAGTCTATTATTTTTACAAGCGTTTGTTGCAGTTATCTTTTTTACTACTTTAATCTTGTCTGCCGTGATTACGGAACGCAAAAAAGCCCAAGAAGAACTACTGCAAGCAAATATTGAGTTAGAATCACGTGTGGAACAGCGTACACGCGATCTTAATGAAAAAAATATACAGCTCAATAACGCGTTAGACACGTTAAAACAGGCAGAGGCTCAATTAATCCAATCGGAAAAAATGTCTTCTTTGGGGGTATTAACTGCAGGAATTGCCCATGAAATTAATAATCCCGTTAATTTTATTTCTGCCAATATTGGCCCATTAAAAAATGATATCGAAGACATTGTGCAACTATTAAATAAATATGGTGAAATTACCCCTGAAACATTAATAAAAGAAAAGTTACAGGAAATCGCAAAATATAGCGACGACATTGATCTGCCTTTTACCCTACAGGAAACGCATAATTTACTTAATGGCATTGAAGAAGGCGCACGACGTACAGCTAATATTGTGAAAGATCTACGTACTTTTTCTCGACTTGATGAAGGAGAGAAGAAGCACGTTAATATTCATGAGAACATCGACTCTACATTAACTTTATTGCACACTCAATTTCGGGATCGAATTACTATCAACAAAAACTATGGTGATATTCCCGAAGTAGAATGTTTTCCAGGGAAAATCAATCAAGTATTTATGAATATTCTAACAAACGCAGCGCATGCAATCTCTGAGCAAGGAGAAATTACAATTACTACCAGCAGGAGAAATGATCACATTTTAATTAGTATTCGTGATACAGGGACTGGTATGAGTAAAGAAACAATAGCAAGAATTTTTGAACCCTTTTTTACTACTAAACCTGTTGGCGAAGGGACAGGCTTGGGTTTATCCATTTCATACAGTATTATTCAAGAACATCATGGAACAATTTCGATTAACAGTGTCAAAGGAAAAGGAAGTGAATTTATTATTACTCTGCCAATCAAATAGGTCTCTGGAGTTGGCTTACAAACTATATCTTTGGTGCTAGACCTATTTACCAAAATATTTATTATAAAGAGCCAAATAAGTTCCATCGGCTTCTATTTGTAGTAAAGTTTTATTAATTTTATCAATTATAGGGGCATTCTTTTTAAGCGCGATTATTCCATATCCATTTCCTGTAATAATAGGTTGTCCTACAAGTTGAAAACCATCTAAAGTTTTGTTGAGTAATAGATATTTAGCAACATTTTCATTCATTAAAGCGGCATCAACCTCATGATGGCTTACAGCTTGTATTAATGACGTAACTTGAGGATATGTTTTAATATTTTCTTTGGACGTATAATTAGGGAGAATATTATATTGGAACGTAGTGACTTGAAGCGCACCAATTTTTTTGTCTTTAATATCCTCTATTGAGTTGATATCTGAACTTTTTAATGCAACAAATTGTCCTTTACTGGTTATATAAGGCAGACTGAATACGTAGTCTTCTGGTGTAGTTGAGGGAATAGGACTTGGTAAGAGAGTAATATCTATAACACCATCATTTAAATCTTTGAATTGTGAGTTCAAATCAATTGCTTTGTAGATACATGTTGCATTAATGCGTTTACATATTTCATTTACCAGGTCGATACTGAAACCAAAATAGTGATTGTTCGTATCTGCTGATGAAAAAGGAGGAGCAAAGTTTAAAACACCTATAATGAGTTTATCGCAGTAAGCGAAGAGACTGTTGAACAATAGGGTTATAAAAACAATATGCCTGATAAGCTTCATGCTGTTTATCCATCCTATGCATATTAAAACTCTAGTTTGTTAGAAACGGGTTGTCAACTAACATTGTTTTTTCATATTCATATAAGTAAAGAACTGAACCAAATCATCCAGATCATTGTCAGATAAAGATTGTTTATCTGAACCACTCATCCTTCCTCGTGGAAGCGAGCGGACTGATTTAGGATCGCGTATAAATTTTTTTAATTGGGTTATGTTAGGATAATAATCTAATGGGTTTTTCGGACAATTCAAATCCGGACCAATTTTACTTTTCCCAATATGATTTATCATGTGACACCCTTCACAATGACTAACATAAATTTTGTATCCATTGGCAATGGCGGAATTTGTTGTTTCGGGAGGAGCGAGAACGTGTTGATAATTGAGTTTTCGAATAATTTTTATTGTAATGACGCTCCATGCCCAATATTCATTTGATATATAAGAGCGTTCAGGATAAAGCCAAATAATTTCATAAGGCCCGGCAGTAAGTCCCGTATGATTATCAATTATTGGCCATTTTGATGCAGGCTCTATAGCCAACATCGCGATGGATGCATTTTTACTGCAATCCATGATTTTAACAGCCGGTACATAGACATGAAAATTATCATGAGCTATGAATTCGATGAGGTCGTGTTGTCTGATGTGAAAGAGGGCGAGCAGTTTGCATAAAGGGATTACTTTGTGGTGCATGATTTTGTTTGGATAGGCTCTATCATTGTTAATAGTAACTTGGGTTAGATCCGGATGAGATAATAACTCAGGGTTGGTTAGCGTGAATGATTGTTTCGGAGTAATAATCTGAAGTGTAGTATTTGATGATTGGGTTGCGGTAAAAGCAGGTTCCCATATTAGCCAGATACCGACCAATAAAAAAATATATTTCAGTCCCTTCACTTTAACTCCTGGCTTTTATAGTTGTTTCATTTAAATACAACCAAATTACTTTTACACAGATGTGGGAATTTTTCCAGAAAAATAAAATAGGTGCGTTGACAATTTGTCTTACCTTTCCTACCTTCCGCGACTTGTTCCTGAGAGATAGACAAAAAAATTTGGTTTAAGGTATTGAAATATAGGAATAATGGTATTGAAAGTGCATGACGGATTATGATCCAATAGAGTTCC
>NZ_LBAW01000022.1 GCF_001648595.1 Legionella bozemanae
ACAGACCCCCACTACAGTCTTTCTTTGAATTTTGTGGGGATCGTACAGGCTTTATGCGCGGAATCCAACATTGGTCTTCATTCAGCCCCGTGCATGCAGCATGGCAAGTAAACAAAAATAGATGCGCTTACTCCGCATTTTCATCGTCCTCTTGTTATTGCTAAAGAAATATGGATAATCACCTATTATTTTGATGAGTAGAAGCAATGAATACTGAAAAATTATTTTCCTATGGCACGTTACGTTATGAGGCAGTACAACTGAGTAATTTTGGACGAAAACTACATGGAATAGTAGATAGTCTTCCTGAATTTGGTATGTCTAAAATAAAGATCAAAGATCCCAATGTTATTACTACCAGCGGTGAAGAGGAGCATCCCATTATCACTTATACTGGAAAATCTACAGATAGTATAGAAGGCATGGTATTTGATGTGAGTATTGAGGAGTTAAAGAAAGCAGATTCTTATGAAGTTGCAGACTATAAACGGATTAAAGTGAAGTTAGCTTCGGGTGTATTTGCTTGGGTATATGTTCATATTGGGAGTACAGAATAAGATTTTTAGAAAATGGATTCATTAAGCCTCAACTGAGGCTTAATTGATCAATTTTTAATGAACTACACGATGTTCATCCTTGACCCATCTCATTAAAAATGCCCCAATTATTTGATATAAAGGTAAAACAGCTAAACCAATATGATAACCAGATAATGAAAAATCATGAGAAGTACCCGCGTTGCTAAAAATATCCAGTAGTTTTCCTATTGCAGGCTCAGTAATTGCATCCAGAAAAGCGTCACTTGCATTGATTAGAGAAGTTACTGTACCTGCCAGATATAAGGGATTTGATTCTTTCCCAATCACAAATACTATTGGAAATGCTCCTAAACTAAAACCAAAGAGAAAAAGTAATACGCTCAATAACCAAATTGGCATAGGATGCGCGTAGATGACCAAACTAATGGATAAAGCAGAAATTAAAGTGGTATAAAACATAAATGCACAGCGATTTTGTATGCGATTGATAAATAAAGCAAACACAGGGCATGCAATAGCTAATCCTACAAATACTAAAGAAATAAGAGATGGAGCTGTTAATTTATCTAAATGATACGCTTTTTGTAAAAAAGGATTTCCCCATAAACCACAAAAAATAACTATGGGAGAAAATGCTAAACCACTATATCCAGTTAACAACCAGTTTTGTTTGTTTTTTACAATTAATAAAATATCTTGCCATACATGTGGGTTTTTAGAAACATGACGAGTTTTGGATTCGGATGATTCAATGAAGAAAGAAGGCTTATCTTTAACAATAAAAAAGAACAAGAAGGCTAATATGATACCCATCCAGGCTATATAAACTAAACTGGGTCTCCAGCCTACTTGACTAATCAACCATGCAAGCGGCATTTGTCCAAAAATTGCTCCTACCATTGCGGCAGTAACAAGTAATGATGTCAATAAAGCATAATATTTTTTGGGAAACCATACTGCTGCTAATTTGAAATAGGCGATGGAAGCAAAAGAAACGCCAACTCCAGTCAAAGCACGTCCCCAAATAGCAGTATTTAATTCTTGAGCCTGAGAAAAAATATAAATTCCAAAGGCACAGCAAAAAATTGCTCCTGTTGTAACCCAGCGTGTACCATAACGATCGAGGACAATTCCTACAAATAGAGGTACGATAAGATAGGTCCAGAAATAAACACCGGATAAAACACCAAGGCCTAATCCCTGTAGATTAAATGCATCCATCAGTTGTTGAGGCATTACACTTGGAAAATTTTGGAGAATGTATTTATAAAATAAAAATGCAGCGCATAAACTAATAATAAAAAGAGCGCGGTAGGTTATTGTTTTTTGTTGCTGTGATGCATCTGCATCAAGTACGTTTCCCATGGTGAATCTCCTCAATATTGTTAAATCGTGTCACTTGATTATTCGGCCTTCCCCCTAGAGAGGCTGAATAATCAAAAACACAACTCTAGGGCGAGGAGAGGAACACCACGACCACCACTACAACTGAAACTATAGAAACAATAGCACGCACCAACCCAGCAGAGCTGCTTAATAGAATTGGATGTCCCGAGCTATTGTTCATATATATTGCAGAGTGAAAAATAAATTGTTAATTATCCTGATGATACCAATTAGTATTAATTCTTGTCAAACAAATTATCAAAAAGAGTAACACCGGGCAAGTAAGAATGTATTGATTAAAAGAAGCGCATGATAAAGTGTAGGGTAGGTATCCGAGACATAAATGTCTCGGATTCATCTAAACATGTTGGATGCAACTGCTGTTTTGAGTACTATTATTTTTTATATTTTAATTTTGATTCTTCTTCTACTTCGGGTACAGGTACGGGGACATTAGGCATCAGGCTCTTAAATCTGTTGAACCAACTAAATCTTATTTCTGGGGCCATAATTTCATCGGGTCTCACTTCATCAATTAGTTTATGTAATGCATCTTTATTATGAGATGGAACCACTGCCTCAAGTTCTTTATGTGCGTTGAGAATATCTTGCGGACGTGGAGCTGGTGCATGAGATGGGACTAAACGTTCTAACATGAGTGAATAACTGCTTTTAGGTTGCGGTTTTGGTGTCATGCTAAAAGGCGTTTTTTCTGGTAGAAGTTGCAATTTAGTTGTTTGAACTTTCTCTATACGACTCATTAAGTCTTGTGCACGGCTTTGGCAAAATTGAGTTCGTTCCTTAAGTGACTCTACTTCACGGTTCATTTGATCATTGTAGAAAAAGTTAACAGTACAAATATGAGGTCTTGAGGTCTCATAGTTTAGTTTTGCTTGCAACCAATCTTGTTCGCTTAATTGACGTTCGCGTTCGGGAGCTATATCCTCTGAAAAATAGGCATACGAATCACCATATCGTCGATAACGAGACATATGACTTGGATCAATAATTAATTGTGCTTGACTGAAATCGTAAACTCGTTCTAACTGAGAGTTAAGAAGAATTCTTTCGTTTCTCAAAACTTGCAGCGCTTGAGAAAACCCACGCTCTTGCAATCTTAGACTTTCTTCTTCACGTTCACGGTGTGTGGGCGATTCATATATATGTTCTGGTTCATTTAATTGAGCTTTGACTCGCTCAAGTAACTGTTGAAATACTTGCTCAGAAGTCTGAGGGGGCTGTTGAAGTTGAGCTTGATGAAAGGAAAGTCGATCTTCCAACATGCGGATTTTTTTATCAATACGTAATTTAGTCAGCTGTAATTGTGTGGTATCACTGAAAGTGGCAGGAATTGGAGCTGCTTGTTGTGCTCTAAGCGCTGCGAGCTGCGCGGACAAGGTCGCTATTTGCTGATGTACATGGGCATGAGGTATTGGCTGATTATTGACTAGAGGTAATTGCAGATAAGTGTTAAGCAGATCCAAATCGTCAGTGATATGAACATGACGATCTTCCATTAATAATACTTCTTCTTCAATGGCTTCTAACTCTTTTTCTACTTCCTGTAAGTCATTTTCTAGTTTTCTTAGTTCTTTATCAAGCTCTTGCAGCTTATTGGCACGCGCGTTGGCGTCAGCCATATGCGTTGCAATAGAACGGCTTTCCTTTTTCCCTTCAACTCTTGCTTCTTTAAGTTTTTGATCGTTTTGTTGTTGCGTTTGCTCGCTCACATGTTCTGCTTGTGCTTTACTCTTTGCAATTAATGACATAAGAAGGAAAAGTAACTGTTGTTGTCGGAGCAGTTCTTCTGCATTTTTTTCCCTAATGAATTGGATTTGTGCTTCTTCCTTCATAATTTCTTGGGCGATCATATTTATGGTTTCGTTACCGCCCACTGTTTTAAGAAATTCAATGACCTGTGTGGCATCTTGTAGTCCAAAACGAGCAAGAAATTGAGCTGCTAAAGAAGAGTTTGTTTCGGTTGTAGTGCGTCCATTGCCTTTTTCTATGTTTGCAAACCATTTTTCAAGTTGGCTTGAAGTCAAAGCCATTGGGGCAGATTGTGATGTATTGGCCACGGAAGAACTCCAGTATATAGGTACTGTACAAATTATAAACTTTTTTGAACTTGAAGTAAAGCGTTTGTTTTAGTAATAATCAGAGAAATCAAGATGTTAATCTAGTGATTTGATAGATGATTAGCCAATCTGGTTGTATTTCCAGTGATTTATCTATGACCTTACGAAAAAGAATTTTCTTCCATAAAATAGATAAGAAAGTAATAAGCACCAAACATATAATAATTAAGTTTTTTATATTAATCCAGGAGACTACTTTTTACCCACCCATAAACTCCTTCGTGAGGCTTAGAGGAAAACCATCCTGAAATAACGGCACTGGGTAATAAAAAGAAAAAAAGGCTAAGCCAAAATGCCAGAAAATCTCTGTTACAACTAATGCTGCAGCAGGTAAATTACGAATGCTGTCTACGGAGCTCACGGTCATTAGGGTCAAACTAAAAATGGTCGGTTTTTATTCATTAAAATCTCAATGATAAACAGCTTAAACCACCATCAATTTTACGAAACTCACTCACATCTACGAGGATAACTTGAAAACCTGAACTCCGAACCATTTCTATGGAACGAGAGAAGCCTTGGGGCATAATAACACTGTCATTGACTCTAATGCAATTGGCTGCATAAGCTTCATTTTCATCAATAATTAATTGTTCATATGCGTTAAAAGCAGGATGATTCACTAATTCACCATTGACCAGCAAGCATCTATTTCCCAGATAGGAAACTCCCGTTTTTAGATGTAGAAATTTTTTAAGATCTACCAATGTACTTTTGTAGCCATACTGAGCCAACAAGGCTGATAATTGGCTCGCACCCTCTCTGTTAGTGCGCTGCGAAATGCCTATATAAAAATGATCCTCCACTTGCATGACGTCTCCTGCTTCCAATGTTCCAGGAGCTTCTATTTTATGGGTTCGTCCTTTATAAATGGTTTGGATATATGGTTCAATTAGCTTTACCTCTCCCTGTCTTGATAGGGCTCCAGGACGAGTAAGGAGTGCGAATTGTTTTGTAAGAAGCACAGGGTCTTCAACAAAGCATGAATCAGGAAAAGTGTCTGCTGCAGGTAAAACAGTTACTTCCAGGCCACAGTGAGTCAGCGCATTAATGTAATTTTGATGTTGTTCCAGAGCCTTTACATAGTCAGGTTGGCCTAAATCTATTGTAGAGGTTAATCCATGAATCAAATTGGGTGATGGTATTCGTACTATTGCTTGTTGAAACATAATAATTCCCTTTAATAAAAAATAGAGATCCTGGATCTGGATAGTCCCAAATCTTATGTATCAAATCAAGAAATATGTTTGTTTTTAAAGTGAATGATATTTTGTTGATTTTAGATCGTAATCACTGCTGCTCCTGTAAATCGTCCATGACGTAGATCTGCAAGTGCCTGATTCACTTCAGTTAATGGATAAGTATGAACTTCCGTTTTAACAGGAATTTTTGGGGCTAATGATAAAAACTCTTCGCCATCATGTCGGGTGAGATTCGCGACAGAACAAAGAGTTCGTTCTCCCCAAAGAATGCTGTAAGGAAAACTTGGGATGTCGCTCATGTGGATTCCGGCACAGACTACGATTCCACCTTTGATTGTGTTGCGAAGTGCGAGAGGAACAAGATCCCCCACAGGAGCAAAAATGATGGCGGCATCTAATGGGTGTGGAGCGGGTTTGTCTGAATCTCCAGCCCAAGCTGCGCCTAATTTATAAGCAAATTCCTGAGCCTGCTCGTCTCCAGGGCTCGTAAAGGCGTATATCTTTTTATCTTGTTTTTGTGCTACTTGAATAAGAATATGTGCTGCTGCACCAAAACCATATACTCCCAAATGCTTGGCGTTGTTTGTTTTCAACAAAGCACGATAACCAATTAATCCAGCACAGAAAAGAGGGGCGGCTTGCTGTTCGGAATAACCATCGGGTATGGGAAAACAAAATTGGTGGTGAGCCACACAATATTCCGCAAATCCGCCATCAATTTGATAACCAGTAAAACGAGCCTCATCACAAAGGTTTTCACGTCCTGATAAACAAAATGAACATTTCTCACAACTCCTGCCTAACCAGGGAACTCCAATTCGCTGTCCAATTACAAAATTAGTGACTGAAGCGCCAATTTTTTCAATGATGCCTACAATTTGATGACCTGGAATAAGAGGCAGTTTGGGGTTTTTTAATTCTCCATCTACAACATGCAGATCCGTTCGGCAAATACCGCAGGTTTGCACTTTAATAAGCACTTCATTTTCTTTGGGTTCAGGTTTTTTTACTTCTTTATAAATTAAATTTTGTCCTGATTTTTCCATAACCATAGCATGCATCATAATCATCTCTTCCCTAGATCGTACTGAATAATAAATAAAATATATTGTTTAAACTGTAGACTAAATAATGGAAATTGTTCGACTTGACAAATTACTTTTGTGTATCAAACTGTAGTTGGTGTATTTTACAAATCTTATTAATGGAACAAAATAACTTTAGACGGAGCTATAACATGAACACGCTATTAAAATGGAAAAAAGGAAATCCTTTTTCAATCGAACATCCTCATAATCCTTTTTTGAGCCTTCAACAGGAAGTTGATAAAGCATTTCATGATTTTTATGATATGTTTGCGTCAAATAAGAATTTATCACAATTTGAGAGTCTGAACCTTATGCCCTCAATGGATGTTGTTGAGGATAAGGATCATTTTATTATTCAAATGGAAATGCCTGGCATGGATGAAAAAGATATTAATGTGTCTTTTAGCGGAAATGTACTTACTATTACAGGTGAAAAATCGACTTCTAAAAAAAATGAGAATAAAAAATATATTTTCCGTGAAATTGGTTATGGTAAATATGAACGTTCAATCTCATTACCTTCAACAGTAGATATTGATAAGGCTAAAGCTACTTTTAAAAAAGGAATGCTTTGGATTGATCTACCTAAAAAAGCAGAAGCTAAAGGTAAAGCTCGAGACATAAAAATCGAACATATGAAATAAATCTATAATTGTGCCTCAACTTGATTTTGAGGCACGATCCTTCTCTTTAAATGCGATAATTTTTCAAATTATTGCATAAATTTTTACTTATTGTAGGCATACAGATGAGCTATATTGAAAATCAGGTCTTTGACGAGCTAACAATCGGCAAATCAGCACAACTAATACGCACATTAACCCTAGAGGATATCGAGCTTTTTGCTATCATGTCAGGCGATGTAAACCCTGCGCATGTGGATGCAGAATATGCTAAAAATGATATGTTTCATAAAATCATCGCTCATGGAATGTGGGGGGCATCACTTTTATCTACTGTTTTAGGAACTGAACTCCCTGGACCTGGAACCATTTACTTAAATCAAACTTTAAAATTCGAACACCCTGTTAGTCTCGGCGATACAATTACCGTAACACTTGAAGTAGTGAAGAAAATACCCCAAAAAAATATTGTTGAGCTTGTTTGTAAAGGGGTCAATCAATTGGGAAAAACAGTGATTAGCGGTCTTGCAACGGTTATTGCGCCGACCACTAAAATAAAGAGAAAACGTATTGAACTACCCACAGTAGAGCTGAAACCCAAACAGGAGCATTGGTATCATCGCTTAATCACAGCGAAAAACTCACTAAAACCGCTTAAAACAGCTGTAGTACATCCGGTAGATGTCTTGTCGCTTAAAGGAGCAATTGCTTCTGCCGAAGAAGGTTTAATTATTCCCGTTCTTGTTGGCCCGAAGCAAAAAATTCTTGATGCGGCAAAAGAAGCTAATATTGATATTTCGTCATATGAGCTTGTTGCAACGGAGCATAGTACAGAAGCTGCTGAAAAAGCAGTAAAATTAGCTGTGACACACAAAGTTGAAGCAATAATGAAAGGTAAACTTCATACGGAAGAGTTGATGAAGCCAATTGTTGCCAAGGAAAATGGTTTACGAACTGGCCGTCGTATGAGTCATGTATTTTCTCTTGAAATGCCTAATTATCCCAAACCCATTTTTTTAACTGATGCAGCAATCAATCTTTTTCCCACTCTCAGAGAAAAATGCGACATAGTACAAAATGCAATTGATCTGTTCCATGCACTCGAATTAGGTACACCTAATGTTGCAATCCTTTCAGCAGTTGAAACTGTAAATGAAAAAATCCCATCGACGCTCGATGCTACGGCTCTGTGTAAAATGGCTGAGCGTGGACAGATAACTGGAGGGGTTTTAGATGGTCCTTTAGCATTTGATAATGCGATTTCTATGGATTCAGCACGCACAAAAGGTATTTTTTCTCCAGTGGCTGGTAATGCAGACATCTTAGTCGTTCCTGATGTTGAGTCAGGTAATATGCTTTACAAGCAAATGACTTACTTATCACACATTGAAGCTGCGGGTATGGTATTAGGAGCTCATGTTCCCATTATTCTTACCAGCCGAGGCAGCGATGAATTATCGCGTAAAGCATCATGTGTCATGGCTTTATTATATGCGCGAAGAAAAAAATCATGAAATTGAATCAATTTTCCGACATCCTCAAAACAGAGTTTTTATGGATTGTTAAGGAAATGAATAATACTTTTAAACATACATTGAATGTAATTTTAAAAACATAAATTTATATGGAGCGTTATGTATGTTTCAGTGGCTTTTAAGATTGCTTTTTGTGATATCAGGATCCATTGCAAGTTGGTTTGTGGGACGAGAAGAGCTGAAGTTCCCAGTCGTGCAAATGGTAATTGCAGTTATTTTGTTTACCCTTATTATAAGTGTAATTGCTTTTTGGCCTGAGATAAAAAGTTGGTATAAGCGAATTCGTAAATGATTCAACCTGGGAGTTGAGTTGGTCACAATAAATGACCAACTTCTAGACGTGATTTAGCTTAACTCTATGGAGATAATTGTTTCTGTTGCTCCAACTCCTCAGCTAATTTTATGCTATTAGCCATTCTAATGAAAATTGTTATAAATTACGGAAAAAACAGGAGAAGCAAATGAAACAACATTCACAGGGATTTTTGGCACTGGTAACAGAAGCCAAAAAACGTATTAAAGAAATATCCCCCAAAAAATTAAAAGAAAAAATTGACCGTCATGAACCCATGCAACTAGTTGATGTACGCGAGCTTAATGAATGGGAAACAGGTTCTATCTCAACGGCAATCCACTTAAGCAAGGGGGTTATTGAGCGGGATATTGAAAAGAAAATTCCTGATTTAAATACTCAAGTGATTGTATATTGCAGTGGTGGCTTTCGGAGTGCTCTTGCTGCAGACAACTTGCAAAAAATGGGTTATGCCAATGTTTCCTCATTGGAAACCGGTTTACAAGGTTGGCTTGATGAAGGATATCCTTTACAAAAATAAGCGAGTTTTAGATATTTTGATTCAGTATCAAAGCGAGCAAATCCCCCCTTTCTCACGAGAGGGATACTTTTTCTTGTGAAAAGTTATCCTCTAATCAGCAATATGCTTAAAATCGATGGTATAAGTATTATTCCAATGCCAATTATTTCTCTGACTTGTGGCAATAACCATCGATTTTACTTTTTTTGCATTTAATTCATTATTTTTCTTATAAAGTAATGAGAACTCAAGAGTATCTTCAATTAGGGGCGAAAGCAGAAAAGTTGATTTTGCCATGTTTGCAACAAGACGATATTGCTTTGTGGCGCCATTGTTTAACTTCAAAGTGATTTGCAATTGTTGGGGTTTAAAAAGAATGGTTGCCAAAGTGCCTAATACCGTTGGTTTTAATTCAATTTTAGCAAACAGCAGTTGTTTTTCAGGTATATCAACTTGTTCTCCGAGAACATGGGACTCTCTTTTTGATAAAGTAAGGTTTGTCTGACGGGGATTCTCTTTTTTATGAAGAAACAAAAAATCATTGGTTGAATGATCAGGCTGATAATTAGTGAGTAGCAAGGGCCAGCTTGCGCCATCTTCCAGTGAGGGTATTCGTTGATCAATGGGTTCAATCTTAAAAATGATGTTATCGGGCCTATGTTTTCCTTGCAGATGCTTTTTATTGTCTTCAGCTAAGTCTTGATTGAAAACTGAGTAGCTCTGGAAAATTGGGCGTGGTGACCAAATATTTTGCGAGGAGATTAAGTAAGTTTGATCGTATGAGTAAATATCCGTAGTTCCCTGTAAAATAGGGAAGCCAGCTTGCTCGCGTAAGAAGTTCATCGTAAAAGTAAAGTTTTTTTCAAGCCAGGAAGGGTCTTGTATTCTGCTTTTTAAACCATGCGATGCAGTAGAATAAGTAGAAATGAAATTATCGTAAATTGATATATGGGTATACTGACTATTAATATAATACCAGCTGCTTAATGATACAAAAATAAGTAAATAACTGACCCATGAATTAAAAATAAAAAGTAAAAACAGGGCTGCAAGCAAAATAGAAGTTCCTGGTATAAATGCATGACCCGCATGACGCGTAAAACCTGTTTTAAAAGAAACAAATAAAAAAACAAAATACACGCTCAGTAAGAATATTTTTTTACCAGGAGGTATTTGTTTTTGCCATGAAATGGCTAAGAAAATTAATAAACAAGTAAGTAAATAAAAAAAGACCTCTTTCATATTGCCATCAGAAGACATTGCCTCAGTAAATCCTGACGCTATAAAGAGGGAGCTGGTGAGGTACTGAGGTAAAGAAGATAAAGGTTGTCCTACTGTAAGCCAAAATATAATGATTGATACTGATGGGGCGGCCAGGCAAATCAAGGCCAGCTCTTTTTTATTGTAGGCAAGAAAAAAAATAAAACAAACGATAAGCATTAGAAGGCAAATAATAAGCATTGAGCCCTTGATTAATGCCATTAAACCAAATGGAGCAAATAGAAAAAAAGTAAATACCAGAAGATGATGACTTTTAATTTTGTTCTTTAAAAAGAGGATCTTAAAGCTGAGCAATCCTGCAAGTAAGGGATAAGAAAAAAATAGAGAGTCTCGGGCATACATCATACCTAAAAATGGCACACAATAAATTAGAGTCCAGTACCATCGACTTGGTTTTATTAAAAAAAGAAAGTAAATCCAATAGGATAGAGCCAAATAAAGACATCCAGTAATCATCAAAAGATCAGTTGCTGGGTGATAAGTTTTTGTATAAAGAGATGCATAGGGCCCCAGAGTAAATATTATCTCTTTACCAAAAGCTAACCCTTGAGCAACTGCTTGATTTAAACCTAGTGCCCATGAAGGATCAATCCCTGGGGCTGGCATTTTGGGTGAGAGAGGAACAAAAGCACATATAATCATGAGCAACAGGATTAGCTTGCTCAGAACATCAAAGAGTTTATTTGCTTTTTCAATGAGTATTCCTTGTGTATTTCTTAATGTAGACATCCATAGTTCCAATTTTTTAAACGTAGTGTAGCCTGCTGGGTGATATTATGGAACAACCCCTCCCATATTTTAAAAGAGGAAAGAGGCCCCTAAAGAAACTGTATTGGAGATATCAGGGGTAGTACTTGTGTCTTCAAAGGTTTTAAACGTACCATAATCATGTTCGTTTTCATATTCAACAAATAAATTGATGCCGGGCATAAGACGATAATAGGGCCTTACAGTATAACGCATTTGATTCAATCCACTGCCAATTTGAGCGTTGACTACCGTTTTGGTTGCTAAAATGCTGCGTATACCTGTTCTGATCAAGAAATTATTGGTAATTTGGGTATCTCGCGATAGTTCAATATCAAATTTGGCACTCCCACCATAAAAATAAGTTCTTATATCCGTGTCAATAAAAAATGGCATTAACCCTTCCAGGCCAATACCTGCTTGCCAATAAGGTCTGGTGGCGGGTTGATTAAAATAGTTCACGCCTCCTTTAACCGCCCAAAATTGACTGATTAAATGCCAGTAAAATATATCAATATCAGCGTTTTCAGCAGTGTTCTTATAAATTTCAGCGTCATTGATAAATAATTCCAGTTTATTGTAGTCAGGGCCATACATACCCTTGTAAGTAAGTTGTTGCGCATTATGCAGAGGATTGGCACTTACATCCAAAAGAGTAGCAAACCAAAAGCCTCCACCATGAGCCATAGGATGTTTCACTAAATGCAAGTTAATCGGTCTGATTGCTTCATCGACCCGAATAATGGGGCGATTATAATAATCAGTATTTTTCTCAATGTCTTCTGGCTTGGCTTTATGTTCAGCGATTTCAATTAGGGTTGTATATTGAAAGACTCGGTTCATTCCGGTCATCATATGATAAAGCATATGGCAATGGAAAAACCATTGGCCACTTGCATCAGTATCTACATCAGCAGTTAGGGTACCCCCCGGTGGAACATCAAGCGTATGTTTCAAAGGATCAAAGGCATTCTTTCCTGTACGTAGAATAAACCAATGGCCATGAATATGCATTGGATGATGCATCATGGACGTATTCGTAAATACAAAACGATAACGTTTGCCCGGTTTTAAGGGTATAGGCTTAGCCTTATATCCAGGAACTCCGTTAATAAACCAAATAAATTGCCCCATGTAGCCAAATAATTCCAAATTAATTACTCCCTCTATAGGTTTATTGGGATCATTGGTTGGAACTGCAGCAGTTAAATCGCGATACTTAGTTTCCAGTGAGGTCATGTAGGATGAATCAGAAGGGGATATCGTATCTTTAAATCGGGTCGGCTCTGTAGGCATGTTATGGTTCATTTTCATGCTCATGGAATGATTCATAGGCATGGTATGGTCCATTTTTATATTCACGGAGTGATTCATAGGCATGCTATGGTCCATTTTCATGTTCATGGGGTGCTTTTGCTTCATTGGTGACTTTGATGCGTTTGGTTTTTGCTGATTTATGGGTAAGGTGCCACGATATATGCCTCCCATCATAATATTCATCATTTCTCGAGTGACAGGAATGGGCTCAGGAAAAGGTTTTACTTGGCTATAATTAACGATTTGATCTGGTGCTGTTTTTAAAGCACCATATACAGTTCCCACTGTATCTTTTGAACCTGTATAAATAATATAAGGTTCATTTTTTTCTATTTTTACTAAAACATCATAAGTCTCGGCGGGTGAAATGGTTAATTCTTTAAGAAGATAGGGTTTTACATCGTTTCCATCAGCTTGTACGACCTTCATTTTCGAGCCAGGTATTTTGACCCGAAAAATCGTACTACTGCCTGCATCAATAAACCGTAGACGTACAATATCGCCAACGTTCACTGGTGCGGTCCAAGGATCCGCGTTAGGATGGCCATTCATTAAAAATGCATCGAAAGCGACATCACTTATATCATAAATGCTCATGCGCATTTGTTGCATGCTTTTATAATCACCAAGAAGACTTTGTCGTTCTTCTTTAGATGCATTTTGATAATCATGAATAAATTTTACTAGTGAGGGTTGTAGCGGAAAACGAGGAGCATAATAATCGCCATCTTTTTTAAGATTGGCTAAAACCTGCTCAGGCTTTGTATTAATCCAATCGGATAAGACGATCACATAATCTTTAGTATAAGCATATGGAGATGGTTTTTGGGGATCAATCAAAAATGCTCCATACAAACCCTGTTGCTCTTCTACGCCGGCGTGGGCATGGTACCAATACGTACCGGATTGCTTTAAAGTAAATTGATAGTGAAAAACACCACCTGGAGGAATTTCAGTTTGAGATACACCTTCCACACCATCCATTTGCCAGGGAACTAACACACCATGCCAATGTATAGCCGTCCCTTTATCAAGGTGATTGTAAACATTTATAGTGACCTGATCACCTTCTTTAAAATGTAAGGTAGGTGCAGGAATTTGATTATTTACAGCAATAGCTTGAGCTGGTTTTTTAGCAAAATAGACTGTTTTATAAGCAATATCTAAATTGATGACTTTATGTGCCGCAAATACAGGACACGAGCATACAAGTGAAATGAGACATAATAGAGAAATAAAATGAAGTTTCTTAATTTGCAAATCATGAATACTTTCTATCATCTCGTTTTCCCTACGATCAGATTGATGCTCTCTGATCTTAAACAGTCCTAAAGTTTATAGACCTGTACAATACCATTTGCATTATAAGGAGAATAGAGGGGATGTTGAATTAATCCCAGAGACATCGAAAGTAGTTTGCAGATTTTTACAGCAATCCTTTGACCGCACTCATAATGTTCTAGCCCCGCCCTGGATTTCCTATTTTTAACTAATTTATTGCTTCTGCAATAAACAGCTCAGATAAAAAATCTATCAAAAGAGATTGGCTTAATATTTCATTAATAATTTTATGTCAAAATGATTTTATTTTGTGCAAATCGTTACCCAGGACAGTAATTATGCAAAGTCATGAACAAATTAAGTCTCTTCTTTCTACTGACAAATCTATCGCTTCCAAAGATAAAATAGAACATGGCACAAAAAGTAAAAATACAGTAGGTTCTATAGAAGAGTTTCAGAGGTCTGCTAAAACCGGGGGTAAGGTATTAGTTGTCATCGGTGGAGGTACCGCTGCACTGACCTATCTCTACACCCAAGATATTGAAAAAGAGTATTCCCATGTTTTGATATTAGGTGACCGTGGTTACTGGGGTACTGCAGCGCACAGGCTAGCCCAGCCTCATCATATTTTTGCTATGCCACATGAACCAAGTTACGAATTTATTGATCCTGCTGAGCATGATCAGACAAAAAAGATCTTGCCACACCAACCTATGTCAGCCTATGTACACTCTCATGATTACCAGTCCAGACTGATCGAATTTGAGAAAGCGACAGTAGAATCTCTGCACACTAAAGGAAAAGAGGTATTCATTGCCAGTAAAGAAAGAGTGAAAAGAATCGAGAGAACAAAAGATGATGGTCATTTAAAAATAAAAACCACCAGTGGTCACACTTTGGACGTAGACAAAGTTATCATTGCAACTGGTGCTGGTCCAGCAAGGACACTTGAGGAAAATTTACAAAAAGGTCTGAGCACACCTGATGCAAAAGCCAGAGTTTTAAACTATACCGATATCCTTACACCTGGGGTTGAAAAGTGTAAAGATAAAACTGTTCTTGTGTATGGAGGAGGTGCAACTGCTGCATGGGCAATGGAAGTTGCTGCACTTACTGCAAAACCAGTGGCTTGGGTAGGCCGCAGTGGTTTTGAATTAGCTATCGAGGCAGGCCCAAGGGTTAATGCAATTATCGTCAACAGTCGATCAGTACAACTCACTGGAGTGATCACATCTATTTCTTATCTTCCTGATGAACAAGGCGGGGAGGGAAAACTTTTGATTGAAGTTTCCGAAAAAGAAAATGAACTACCTAAGCACAAGTTTACAGTGGATTATTTATTCAACTGTATTGGTCAAGAACCCTACGAATTAGGCGGGCTTCCTGAAATTATAAGTGATGACCTTAGAGATGAGATCACTCCTTATTTCGATAAAAATTGTGTTACAGGTGAAAAAGGTTGTAAATTAGGATGGTCTACTGCAAAAAATGATGTATTTATTATCGGAGCAGCACAGGGTACTTATTATAATAAAAGCAAAACTACTCCAACCGCTCCAACTGTTCCTACTGGTTCTACCGTTCCAACTGTTTCTAGCTTTTTACCTCGAAGCGGTCAAGTACCTATTACTATCGGCGGCGTTGTTTCATCTGTATGTGCATTGACAAACTATATGCCAATTTTTCAAGATCCCGTTACACGAAAAGCTACTGTATCCAGTCTTAATGTCAACGTGATGAATGCAACGCAACTTGCAGTCTTTTTTACAGTCAGTTATCCTTCTGTTTCTGCTCAAAGGATAAATCAGGCTGTTAAAGAGCTAATCGCCGAGCGCTCGAACACAGATTTTGGCTTGTCGCCAAAACGATTTGAAGAGTTTCTCTATGAACACTTTGGAGCTCTTCCAAATCCTGAGTATTGTCAAATGATGACTCAAAAAATAAGTAAATCTAAAGCAATGGTCACAGAAATTCCAACTGATCCAAAAACAGGAAAGGTAAAAAAAGTACAAGATGATGGCTTTTCTCCTGAAACAATTAATGTGCTTAAGCGAAGCCAGTTATTTGGATTCTATAAACCTGTTTCTCAAAGTAGCTCGGTTAAGAAGGATTCATTTAACGAAGCGGTTCGACTTCTTCCAGAAGTTGACGAAAATATTCGTTTACCTGTTATTGTTAAAAAATCAGTAGAATCAACGGAGAAAAATAAAGTTGAGGAAACAACCTTGCCTCTCGTTCCAGTACAAACTTTTTAATCGAATGTTGCGCCCAATTGAATTAAGAGATATTTATTTAACAAAGTTAAAATTACAAACAATGTGGAAATAAATATCTCTTTTTTTTATAATCAATGGCGTTCAAATAAAAAGGTATGTTTATGAAACATATACCGTTCACTGAATTTGTAAAATTAAATCAAGAAGAGCTTATGACGCTCTATCCTGTGCTGGTATTAATTGAGCAACAACAGCAAAGCAAGGCTGCTACTGAGGCATATACAGCAGTTCTAGTAAACTTAATTAAAAACATTGACTTGGGTGTATTAATCAGAGCGACTTTTACTTATCCAAAGCTCGATGCCTTTTGCAAACTTCCGGTTTTAATCCCTTTTTGGAATGAACGATGGCGCTTAAGTGGCCGTGGCCATAACCCCGATAAAAAAGATGATGCGCCAGCGAGCGCGCATGAGTATAAACCACAAGTAACATTACATACTTTTGAATTGCTTAAAGGAATTTATATTTATGCTCAATATAAATTTAATAATGCATCCGAGGAACCACTTTATAGGTCCTATGCTCCGGCTTATTTAAAATGTGCGGCACAACTTGGTTATTTTCCTGCACTCAATGCGTTGTATCTAGATGCTTTTCAGTCGAATAAATTGAATCAGGCTTTGATTTATGCAACACAACTTGCAGAATTATACTGGACTCCAGGTTACTTGCTTCTCTGTCTCATCCATTATCAAGCGGAGAACTATCAAGAGGCTTTACTGAATTTACTCGTCGCAGAAAAGCTAATGCCGTTCTCTGGGGCCATGATTAATAATGCCTATCAAGGTGATTCTGTCGAATCCATTTTAAGGGATGCTGGATTGAAGGATTTAACTGCAGCCAAGCACTTTTTGGCCGAGCTTAGCCATTTACCCATAAGTTATGTTACCTCTTCCCTCTACAAACAAGCAAAAGAAATAGCAGATAAGATTCTACAAAAATTCGATGCTGAAGAAGAAGTATTGAACGATGCTGATCAACATACAGCTTCTACAATTACGTTGCAATATTAAAGGTTGTTGACAATGTCGCGAACTGAACGATTATTGGACTTAATTCAGCTCTTAAGACGTCATCGTTTTCCAGTAAGCGGAGTATCACTTGCACAAGAGTTAGGAATTAGTCTTCGGACTTTGTATCGAGATATTTCTATGCTAAAAGGACAAGGAGCTCCAATTGAGGGAGAAGCGGGTATGGGGTATGTGTTACGTCCAGGATTTACTCTCCCTCCGCTCATGTTTACTGTTGATGAAATCGAAGCTATAGTTCTTGGTTCCCGTTGGGTCGCAGATCGAACGGATACACAACTCAAGGTTGCAGCACAAAATGCCTTGGCCAAAATCGCAGCTGTGCTTCCAAATGAATTACGTGAACAATTAGAAATCTTTGGGCTTCTCATTGCTCCTGGACATATCGCTACAAGCAAGGATTCAGATTTAATTTTGATTAGAAAAGCAGTACGATTGGAGAAAAAACTTCAATTGACCTATCAAGATGTAAATGAAAATTCTTCACAACGAATGATTTGGCCCTTGGCGCTGGGATTTTTTGACCAAGTTCGTATTCTTATTGCGTGGTGCGAGCTAAGGCAAGATTTTCGACACTTTCGCACTGATCGCATTATTGAATTAAATCTCACAGAAACGAATTATCCTGAGCGTCGTCAGGCCCTTTTAAAAAAATGGAAAGCGCTGATAACGATGAGCAAGTCCCATTAAGTGGATCGTCTGTTTGTAGCCTGGGTGCAGCGCAGCGGAACCCGGAATCGAGAAGTTTATCAAGCCAAGCACTCCCGGGTTCCGCTGCGCTGCACCCAGGCTACATTATATATTCTCATTTAGGAGGAGCCATAAATTCAGGACTAACGGGCTCTGCAACAAATTGCTCAAGAATTGTATCAATTTGCTTCATGGCATCAGCATCAATAGTCCATCCCATTACTTCATTAATATTCGCTAATTGTTCAGGTTTTCTTGCACCCCAAAGAGCAATCGTATGACCTTTATCCAATACCCAGCGAATTGCGAGGGCCAAGACTTTTTTATGGAAGTTTGCTTGAGCAAATTCATTCAGGGCTGCAACAGCCTTAAGATACCTTTCGAATTTTGGGCTTTGAAATTTTGGATCATTATTTCTTAAATCATCGCCCGGAAACTGTGTATCTAGAGTCATTTTCCCACTTAAGAGCCCACGACACAAAGAACCGTAAGCCAAGGTAATAATCCCAGATTTTTCAGCAAAAGGTAGAATCCTCTCTTCAATACCTCGTTCAAAAAGATTATAAGGCGGTTGCAAGGTATGTATCGGTGCAAACTCAAGAAACTCTTCCATTTGTTTTGTTGAAAAATTACTTACACCTATGGCACGAATTTTTCCCTCTTTCATTAAGGAAATCAATTCAAGAGCGGTTTCTTCAAATGGCGTTGAGTCATCGGGCCAATGAATTTGATAAATATCAATATAGTCTGTTTGCAATCGTTTTAATGAATCATTTATTTCTTGTTGGATACGTTTTCGTGAGGAATTTCTGTTTAATTTTTCATTGTGCCATTCTAGTCCGAATTTAGTAGCAAGGATAACGTTTTCGCGATGTCCGTATTCTTTTAATGCCTTGCCTACAATTTTTTCTGAAGTCCCAAAACCATAAACAGGAGCAGTATCAATCATATTGATGCCCAGTTCGAGTGCTTTGTGAATGGTTTTTAGGGCTTGCTGCTCGTCAGTTCCACCCCACATCCAACCGCCAATAGCCCAAGTTCCCAGACAAATTCGCGATGCCTTTTGCTTTAAATTAGAAATGTGAATTTTTTCCATAAAATATCCTTGTTATTTCCCTATCATGCAAGTATATATCATAAAAATTTATTTATTCTTTTGATTTTAAAAAGAGAAAACCCAGCGCTCTGAGTCTGGGTTTTTTAAAAGGCTGGCTTATTCAATATTCGATTGTAAACGCGTTATTTCCGTGATCCCGCTCCAATCCTTGCTATCCATATGATGAGCTAAGGCGATAATAAATTTATCCTTGATAATATTGGCTATATCAGGAACAACTCCTACCTGCGCAAAAGCTTGTTGAAATAAGTTTAAGTCTTTTAACCCTCCTTTCATATCAAAATTTACATCATCAAAGTCACGTTCTTTGATTTTATCGACATACAGTTGAAATGCGGGATGAGCAAATACAGAATGAAACAATGTATTAAGAATAGAGGTATCAACTTCGCTTTTTTCAGCAAATGCATAGAGCTCTCCCATAGCCTCTATTGCTGTAACAAGGAAATAATTCATGCATATTTTAATGACATTTGCTTGAAAAGGCTGCGATCCTACCGAAATAACTTTGATGGAGTATGCAGCAAATATTGGTTTACATTGTTCAATTATTTCTTTCTGACCAGCAACAAGCGTAGTAAGCTCACCTCGTGCTGCGACTTTAGGAACACCTAAAACGTTTGCTGCAAGATAGGTACTACCCTGTTTTTCATGCAATGCACTTAATTTTTTTGATGTTTCGGGCAATATAGTTGATGCGCCTATATGAATAGCCTGAGGGGATAACATCGGAACAAAGCTTTTGACTGTTTCTAAAACTGCATTATCATCAAGAAGGCAAGTAATAATAATTTTTGCATCTTTTACAGCCTCTTCAATAGTATCTGCTCCTTTGGCGCCTGCTTTAACTAACGGTATCATTTTTTCGGCTGTCCGATTAAATACGGTTAAATTAAAATCGGCTGCCAATAGTCGCTGAGCTAAAACAGAACCCATTTTGCCTAGACCAATCAACGTAATATTCATAACTACCCCTTGTTTATTAGACCCTGGAAGGTGAGTACTAATTGATTTATTTCTTAAAGAATACTATAAAACTATTCTTATAATCATACATTTAGTGACAAATATCATGCTTGAAGCATTTAAACATAACCTGAATCATGTTAGCGTGCCATCTTTTATATATGGTACCGCCTGGAAAAAAGAGAAAACCCAAATGCTAACTTTTCAGGCATTGGAAAATGGATTTCTTGGAATTGATACCGCAAATCAACGGAAACATTATTTTGAAGAAGGGGCTGGGCAGGGGATCCAGCAATTCTTAAAAAATACAGGAAAAAGTCGTGGTGATTTATTTTTACAAACAAAATTTACTCCAGCCTCCAGTCAAGATCACAACAAACCTTATGATGAAACTGATTCTTATAAAAATCAGGTCAGACAATCGTTTTTAAGTTCCTTAGAGCACCTACAAACTGATTATATTGATTCTTATATTCTTCATGGACCCACTTATTATTCTGGAGTGGTACAAGATGATTTAGATATTTGGAAGGCTATGGAAGATTTGTATTATGAAGGGAAAATCAGGTTGCTTGGTGTTTCCAATGTGGATCTGGAGCAACTGGAAACTCTTTATAATGCAGCTGTTATCAAGCCTTCAATGGTGCAAAATCGATGTTTTGCAAGCAGTTACTGGGATGCCTCAATCAGAGTATTTTGTAAAAAGCACGACATGCTTTATCAGGGGTTTTCTTTATTGACAGCAAATCAATCTTATTTACTCACTAATAAAATACATGAACTTGCTAAACAATATAAGAAATCAATACCACAAATTATTTTTCGATTTGCCTTGCAAATTGGGATAGTGCCCTTGACGGGTACAAGTAATCAGCAGCATATGAAAGAAGATTTAGATTTGGATTCATTTGAACTTTCATCAGATACAGTAAAACTCATTGAAGAAATTAGCAAGAGTTGATTTCTTCTACTGACAAAAACTGTCACTAAATTGGATTAGACTGTAACACCTCTAATGCAATTGACAAGATATTATGAATAAAAATTGGGGTTATCAATTGCGGTATGGGTTAATCCCAATGAGCGAAAACGATAAATCAATTATAGCTACTGCTATGCAGGCTCAATGGTTATAACAATGAAAAGCGAGGACATTGTGAGAAAAATTACACCAGAACTTATTAAAGTAGAAGCATTTAGCGTAGTGGGACTAAGGGAGAGAACCAAAAATATCGATGAATTTAATCCTCAAACAGCAAGATTACCTGCGCTTTGGGAGAGATTTCATACGTCACAAATAGCGACGCAAAAGCCTAATTCACTGATTTATGGAGTTTATTCTGATTATGAATCAGATGATAAGGGCTTTTATACTGTGACTTCCGGGATAGAGGTTAATGATTCGAAAACAATAAGTTATGGTGATAGCGTCAATATAAAAAAAGGGAATTATCTTATTTTTAAAAATACAGGTCCAATGCCCAAAACAATCATCGAAACCTGGCAAGCAATTTGGCATTTTTTTGATACGCAAACCAATATCTCCAGAGCATATGAGACAGATTTTGAAGTGTATATGGGGCAAGAACAGTGTGCTATTTATATCGGTGTCAATATGTCTTAACAGTAAAGTTTATTGTGTTCATTTTTCAATTGCGATAAATCATTTTGTCTTAAAAATTGGCGGAGTAATTATAATTGTTGCAGTATTTTCTTTAGGGCAAATTATTTCTTCAAAGCTGGATGTATTAAAAGTCAGGGTTTCAAGATTGGTTTAAAACACAGAAAAAGAAGACCTTTCAGGCGAGATTATTTGGAAATGGATGGCTGACAATTTGGGCGCCTTTAAGAGTAGGAGAAATAACACTCAAGCAATTTTGTGATAAGTTCAATGAACATTTTCATGTGAATATGACATTTAGTGAATTTAGTAAAATTTTTAATTCTATGTGTACTTTGGATAAAGCATCGCTTAGAGCGAGTAGCCAAGTTTAAAGGATTATTAGATGAGCAGGAAGAGGATATAAAATTTGTGCTGGTGGCTGGTGTCGCACACAAATTATGCTCACTTATATTCTTCAAAAGTTAATTCCGGAAACTGCGGTTATTAGTGATGATAAGTGGTCTGAGAGTGAAAAAATTTTATTTGCTCCCTCAATGTCTTCAAAATGTACAGAACATCTTGATACATTTAAGTATGCATTGAAAAAACTTAAAATAGGTGAAGAGGATCATGTTATTTCCTTCTTAAATACCATCAAGGTATATGACCATCCTCATTTCCTCTATATTGATCCGGGTAAAGACTGGAAAAAGTTGCTGAAGCTTTAAAAAATCAAGAATCAAAAAAACTGTTGTTTATGAGGTATAAATAACTCATTATTAAAACAAAATCAGTTAAAAAAAGGATCTCTGCTCCAGCTTTAGTTCACGAAAGGATAAAAAAATGTTGCTTCATGTTTGTTATAAAACATGTTGGTAAGAAAAGAATTAGATATTTTTTGAAATTGCTTTAATGTAGTCAACTCAATTTTACCTTGTAATTTTATAGTAAAAATCATTTGTTTTGCCTTCTCAGACTCTATCCATTTCATAATAAGTGCATAAGCACGATCAGGATAGCATGCTACATCAGATAAAACCCAATCATAGCTTTGTTCCAATTGAACCGGATCTAGAGCAAAAGCACTTTGTTGCAAGGAAGTAACACGCGGTAATTGCTCAATTTTAGGATCTAATAACGCTTTATCCACAGCAGTTACTGATGCGCCTAATGAGTGCATGACATAAGTCCATCCTCCTGGCGAAGCACCTAAATCTAGAGCCTTATCACCTGGTTTGGGATATTTCCCCAAAAGAGTGAGTGCTTCCCAAAGTTTTAAGTAGGCTCTGTTGGGGGGATTTATTTTATCTTCAATAAAATAGCATATTCCTTGAGGCCATTTTTTATGGCGTTTCGCGCTATAAATCAACGTAGTATTATCTAACAGGCTAAAAGCACCTATTGATGGAATTTCAGACTCAAGGGGAAAATGACGTAGGAGCGGAGGAAGCTTTCGCAATTGCTCTTCGATTAATCGTGAACGTCTTATATGAGAAATAGGATGTAAGTACCAGAATTTCCCTGCTTGGCGCAAAATTCTTACTGCTTCCGAAATGGATTGAAATGTTACTATTTGCGGTTCCAACCAAATATCCTGGGCAAAACATACATCCAGTTTTTTATGAGAGGAAAAAACCAAATCATCTGCAACGCATGAAACTTCACCTAACTCTTCAGACAGAACAGAAAGAAACTCGGGTTTAGCGACATAAACAGCAGCAATTTTTTTTTCCATAAGTCGAATGCCTAAAATTTGGTTAAAAAAATGCGATCTTACCACCATGAACTTATAGGAACGAGTCCTATGCAGTTAAAAATACCTAACAAATGGAAAAATATTTAGAATACAATAATATGCTGGTAAAGGATATTTAAGGTTTATTTGTACTATACTGAACTTCGATGCCTAATTTAAGGGAATTAAAAATGGAAAAGAAAACTGTTCTTATTACTGGGGCTCTAGCTGGAATTGGCAAAGCAACGGCTTTTGCTTTTGCTCATGAAGGTGCAAATATTGTAATTTCTGGACGTAAGCAAGAAGTAGGAGAGTCTTTAGCAAAAGACCTTCGAGCCTTTGGGGTAGATGTATTATTCATTCGAGCTGATGTACGTTATGATGATGAAGTAAAGGCGCTTATAGACAGTGCTGTGAAACGTTTTGGCCATTTGGATGTGGCAGTCAATAATGCAGGAACAGAAGGAGTGGCAGCGCCATTTATAGAGCAAACCGTAGAGAGTTATCATTCCACTTTTGAAACGAATGTGCTTGGTGTCTTTCTATGCATTAAGCACGAACTCAAAATCATGATCGAGCAAGAATCTGGATGTATTATTAATCTTTCCTCAATTGCTGGTCAAAGAGGAGTGCCGGGGGCATCAATTTATTGTGCATCAAAACACGCGGTTGAAGGATTTACAAAGGTTGCTGCACTTGAAGCCGCTGCTGCCAATGTTCGTGTCAACGCAGTTGCCCCTGGTCCGATTAGTACGGATATGTTCGAGCGTTTTACTGGCACTGAAGAGAATAAAGCAGCTTTTCTCGAAATGGTGCCTTTAAAACGTGTGGGGCTTCCTGAGGAGGTGGCCCAAACCATTGTTTTTTTGGCTTCAGATAAGGCGTCTTATATTACAGGAAAAGTGGTAGGAGTAGATGGTGGTATGCTTTGTTAAGCAACACTATAAAACTCCTTTAGGATACGTGCTGCAGATAATGCAGTAATGTGTGTATTATCCAGCGTTGGAATCATTTCACTTATATCCATTCCAATAAAAGTGAAATGATGATGCAGTATATGCAGTAAGCAAATGATTTGAGGGCCTCCTGGGTAAGGACTTTCTACTGCTGGTGCACATGTAGGGTTTAATCCATGTCAATAATACAGAAAGTATTGCGCAATTATTTATTAATGAATTTGGTTATGGTGTCCTATCCAAGGAGTTTGCTGCTCCTTATATTGAGTCAGGAGAACTATCCGTTTTTAATGAGAATAAATCGTATCTTAACCCCATCTTGTTAGTATGTCGTCAAATATTTATATGGACAGATTATTTTTCTACCATAGTGCATGCAATAAATTAACTAATTCTCTGTTCATTTTAATTATTTATTATCAACATCCTCTATATAATGGGGCATAGCCTTAAGACCTAAAGCCGCACCAAGTTTCTGTGCAGCAGAAATGAAACTGCGAAAAGCGATTAATTCTGCAATTTCTGCTTCAGAAAAAAAATTTTTTAATCGTGTTATCTCGTTTTTATCGGCCGACTCATGCGTTATTGAAAATAGATTAGCAAATCTTAATGCTTCAATGAGACGTTCATCTTGCGGATCTTGCTCAGGTGGCCCCGCCTTTGGCATACAATAATGACATTGATTATTAAAAGCTAAAGCACGTCTTACTTGCTCTAAAAAATCAGCCTCCAATTTCCCCCATTGATTGAGTATTTCAGGAGTGTGTCCCAAAAGACGCTCAAAAGGAGTTGTCCCATGGCTTGATAATTGGATGAATGACATATTAATTTTACCTTATTAGTTATCTGATATGAAAAGTATATCGATACAGGTAGGACTTTAAAATTCAAATATTATTTAAAATTTAGATAGGATGAACTAAAGCTCTATAAGATATGATGCTGATGAAAAAGACAATGAGTCTTTTTCATCAAACGTTATTTATTCTACATATACAGTACTGGCGGCTGGGCCATCATTACTTTTTGCTTCAACAAAAGAAACCCTTTTTCCAACCTCTAATTTATTAAAATCATAGTCGATGACACTTTTACTGGTAAAACGAAGTCTTCTACCATCAATTGTTTCAATAAAACCATAGTCAGCAATAGGAGCGATTTCGCGAATAAATCCCTCGGGAGGTTGTTCGTGATGTTTTACTTCTCCCCGTTGTTTATGAACGTACTTTTTAAGTTTTCGAGTCATAGCAAGAAATTTATCTCTTATTGCAACATAAACGTCTTCATGAGCATGATTTTCAGCAAGATCTCGATTGACTACCAACTCTGCATTGGGAACCATAAGATCAATACGTACATGAAAAATTTTCCCTTTATTATGATGCCGATGGGTTTCAATGCTTACATTACAATTTATAATTCCATCAAAATACTTCGCTAATTTTTCAGCATGTTTGCGTGCATTATCCTCAATAGCTTGAGAGTGTCTTAGATTATTAAATACTATTTGTATAGGAAAATGTACTGAATTCTTCATTGTTTGCTCCTTATATCATATACATCAATATCATTTTTAAAGCTATGTTCTTTGTCTTGCTTCTTTTTTTTGTTGAAGCTTAACTACATCAACTACATTGACCATTGTTTCAGCCAGAATTTCAATAAAATCATCTAGAGTAATTATGCCTATAAGAGCATTCTCATTATTAACAACTGGCAAACGACGGATTTTTTTTGAATGCATCATTTCAAGCGCGTCAAAAAGGCTGTCATTTTCAAAAATACAGGTAAATGGTTCTGTGAGAATATCTTTGACTAACAACGAGTCAGGCTTAATTCCTGCTGCCATGACTTCAATAACCAAATCACGATCGGTGACTATGCCTATAGGCACCTTTTTATTCTGTTGTTCCTCAAGTAAAATCAAGTCACCAACATGATAGGAGCGCATGAGTTCTGCAGCATTTTTTACTGATTCATTGCCGTTAATTACAACTACATTCCGGTTACAGTATTCGCCAACTCTCATAAAGGTCTCCCAAAATAATAGTTGTATTAGTTTTGCTTCGTAAACAAAGTACTTTACTAAACAGAAAAGCACTTCACATTCACTACGTCGAACTACGAATTGACCGCAGGGAAAACGAAAAATTAAATAATTTATTATCTGTTTTTAGTATAGTATATAAAACCCGAACCCGGGTTGATTCAATTGAATTAGTCTTTGTTTATGCTGATATAGAAGATGCATGCGGTTGATTTTTGAGAATTTTATAATGAAACAAGTAAAGATTAACCAGTAAAAATAATAGTGTTAAGCCCAAAGAAAAAAGCACATTAACTCCTAATAGAATAAGAATTGATAAGGCTAAAACGGATCGTATCAACTCAGGAATTAAGATTTTCTGTTTGCCATTGGCGATTGAGCCAAGTATGTAAAGGGTAAATAGGATAAATACTCCTAAAAACCAAGAACTTGGTGTGCTCGATGTGAATGTAAACGAGAGATAAGCATATAAGGTGATTGCAAGTCCTATGTTTAATAGCATATATAATTTAGGAGATGTACGATTTTTAGAGGTAATAATTCTTTTTGAGATGTTTTGATTTTGGTTTTGTAAATGATAAATTATCCATTCTGGAGGCATAAAAAAAGCTTTAATTATATCCAGTTTATTTTTTAGATTTTTTCCATAATACAATACATCTTTAATCACTTTAATATTGGCATAAAAAGGATTCCATGAATCTAAAGGCTCGGTTACCCCGTATTCTACAGGAGCATTTTCTGGCTCGAAAGTTCCAAAGAGCTTATCCCAAATAATTAAACTTCCTGCATAGTTTTTATCTATATATTGCGGGTTTTTTCCATGATGGACTCTATGATGAGAAGGCGTGTTAAATATTTTTTCAAACCATCCCATGCGGTTAATTGATTCAGTATGGATCCAAAATTGATAAATAGTATTTAACGAGGAAACTATGACAAACATCCAAGTCGGAAAACCGATTAAGGCTAAAGGCAGATAAAAAACCCAGGACGTTAAGGTTTGCCAATACCCCTGTCTTAATGCGACCGATAGATTAAAACATTCACTTTGATGATGAACAGAATGCCCTATCCAAAAAAAAGTACACCGGTGGCTTGCCCGATGATACCAGTAGTAGCAAAAATCAGCGCCAAGCCACAACATAAGCCAAGAGCTAATCGAATGTGGGTCAATAGAAAAAAAAGCAAAGTGCTCGTATAAATAATAATAACCGAATATTATGAGTCCTCTTACAGGCAGAGCGGCAATTTCCTCAAAGATACCGGTAGTAAAATTATTTATAGAATCATTGAATTGATATACATTTGATTTTTTATAATAGGCAATGCTCCATTCAATACCTATTAAAATCAAAAAAATAGGCGCAGCAAATACTATTAAACTAATATCCATATCAATCCTTTAGCTCAGGCTAAATTAAAATAATTTTATTTTTTTCACGTATATTTAGATTGTAAATGCTGGAATTAATATTTACCAACTTTTTAAAGTTTAAACTTGGGCTTAGTATTTTTAGGCGTTTCCTTTGTTCTATATTTTAATTGTTCCATTTTTTAACTCTAACTTGTTACTCTATGTGATTACTTACCCCGTCACACTCGTATGAATTTAAAAAATTGATGTATTCAATTTCATAGCCTATGCAAGCAGGCAAATGAGCAACAGAGCTAATAGTATATTTAATAGGGATTTCTGAGGATACATTATTTAATGCTTGAGGATTAACAAAGCAGTAATCAATCCCAAAATCTCTTGCTCCATAACCGTCATTAATAATGGAATCACCCACCATCAATATCGAATGCTTCTCAATAGAGTGTTTGCGCCTGTTCGTAATTTCCTGCACAGCAATATTAAAAACTTCTATATTGGGTTTAGCTACACCAACATCATCAGAAACAATATAACAATCAAACCAATCATTTAATTGCAGTCGTCGCTGTTTTTTTCCCTGAACTTCGACAAAACCATTAGTAATAATGCCTAAAATATGTCCTTTTTGATGTAAAAACTCAATGGCAGTTTTCACATTAGGTATCCAATGAGCATGGATGCAAAGATTGCTATCATACTCATTTGCAACCTCTTCTGCGGATACAGAGCAAGAAAGCTTTTGATTTAATTGCACAAATCGTAGCAATCTCACCTCACTTGGCATAAGTGTGTTTTCTTTGGCTCCAACTTGATTCCATAGAAGGGTGTTGATTTCCTTATAACTCTGCTCAAAGACAGCATATTGAATTGCGGAGTAAAATTTTTTATAAATATTTTTTAAACCCATTCGCTGGGAATAAGCAAAATCGATTAGCGTATCATCGAGATCAAATAAAATAACTTGATAGGGCATTCATGAATCCTGTCATTCATTTTATATCCAAAAATGTAAATACCAATTCACTATACTATGGCCCCAAAATAAAGAAATTAGTCCACTTATGCATAAAAAAGGACCGAAGGGAATTGTAGTATCTTTGGATTTATTTTGTAAACGTAAATACAATAGGCCAATAATTGTACCACTAATTGAAGCAAGAAGTAGAATTAACGGTAAAAATATCCAACCAAACCAAGCACCAAATGCAGCAAACAATTTAAAATCGCCATTGCCCATACCAATTTTGCCAGTGAATAAATAAAATATTTTAATAAATATCCATAATCCTATATAAGCTCCTGCAGCACTAAGCACTGCTTGAGGTAAGGGAGTAAACAAATATTCAGTATTCGCAATAAGCCCTATCCATAATAAACTTAAGGTTAAGCTGTCAGGTAAAATCTGATGGTCTAAGTCAATGAAAATTAAACAAATTAAAATCCAAATCGCAATCAATGCAAAAATCAATTGTACCGTGAAACCAAAATGCCAAGCCGCATATAATGAGAGAAGCATTGTGACTAATTCAATTAAAGGATAGCGAATGGAAATGGGCGCGTTGCATTGGTAACAGCGTCCACGTAAAAACAAATAACTTAAAATTGGAATATTTTGCCAGGCCTTAACCGTTGTTTTACACGAAGGGCAAAAAGATCGTGGAAAAAATAAATTAATTGATTGTTGATCGTCTTTCTTGATTCCGATCAAATCATTGTATTGTTGCCTCCATTCTATTTCCAACATTATGGGCAAGCGGTAAATAATAACGTTAAGTAAACTGCCCACTGCGAGCGAGAATAGGGCGATCGCAGTATACATAAACCAAATATGATTGGTAATGAGGTCATATATCATTGAATGATCCTGCTGAAAAATGTAGGTATTTATATTGCAGATCCTAGTTTAAAGATAGGTAGATACATTGCAACTACAAGTCCGCCTACCAAGACACCTAAAACAGTCATAATAACAGGCTCTAATAAACTGCTGAGCGAGTCGACAGTATTATCAACATCTTCTTCATAAAAGTCAGCAACCTTACTTAACATTCTCTCTAATGCACCTGACTCCTCACCAATGGCAACCATCTGAACCACCATATTTGGAAATAGTTGGGTATTCTCCATGGCCTTATTTATTTGTTGACCAGTAGATACCTCTTCTCTAATTGTGTCAGTGGCTTTAGCGAAAATAATATTTCCTGTAGCACCTGCTACAGATTTAAGTGCTTCAACAAGAGGCAAGCCAGCTGCAAAAGTAATTGATAGCGTCCTTGAAAAACGAGCAATTGCAGCTTTCTCAACAATGGGACCTATTACAGGTAGTTTCAACACAGTTCTATCTACATTTTGCGCAAACTGAGACGAGTGTTTTAGTGCATAAATAAACGCATAAATACTACTAGCCAAAGCTCCAAAAATTAAATACCAATAGGATTGAAAAAATTTAGACATACTCACAACTGCTTGGGTCATAGCAGGCAAGTCTGCACCAAAACCCTTAAATAAAGCGTCAAATTGAGGGACAACGAAAATAAGTAAGCCAGTCGTGACAAGAAAAGTAACAACCAATACAGCCATAGGATAGGTTAAAGCTTTTTTAATTTTCTTTTTTATCGTTTCTATTTTTTCTTTATAAGTAGCGATTTTATCTAACATGATATCAAGAGAGCCTGATTTTTCGCCAGCTTCCACCAAATTGCAGAATAATTCGTTAAAATGGGCAGGATTTTTCTTCAGTGCCTCAGAAAGTGTTAATCCTGTTTCAACATCACCTTTTATATTTTCAATTAATTCTTTAAGCCGTTTATTGGATTGCCCTTTTGCAACGATATCAAAGGATTGCACTAAAGGTATTCCTGATTCAATCATTGTCGCTAATTGACGACTAAATACCGTAATATCCCCAGACTTTATTTTTTTGCTTTTTAGACTGAAAAGAGGTACGCGTTTCTTGGCAATTTTGTTAACGATAATTCCTTGTCTGCGCAGCTCTACTTTGGCTAACGCAAGACTCCTGGCCTCAATATCTCCATTTATTTTCTGAGCCGCTTTATTAACGCCTGTGTAATGAAAGGCTAAGGTGGTATTGGCATTTTTTTTCATTTTTTCGCGGTTAATCAACGGTTACCCGATTGACTTCCTCTATAGTGGTAATGCCTTGTTTTACTTTTTCAAGTCCCGATTGATAAATAGTAATCATGCCTTCTTCCTGGGCGATTCTTAATATATCCAAAGAATTTCCTCCCGACATGATGATTTGGCCAAGTTTTTTAGTCATAGGCAATACTTCAAACAATCCTATTCTCCCGCGGTATCCATTGGTACACTTGGCGCATCCTCCTGCTTTATATAATTTAATTCCCTCTAAATCAGTTTCTGCAAAGCCTAATTCTAACAAGCCCGGCTTGTTGATGTCATCTCTTAAGACTTTACAATGTTCACATAATTTTCGGGCTAAGCGTTGAGCAATAATAAGCGTTACTGAACTGGCTACATTAAATGTTGCAATTCCCATGTTGACTAAACGGTTTAATGTTTCAGCAGCGCTGTTTGTATGTAACGTTGAGAGTACCAAATGTCCTGTTTGTGCTGCTTTAACTGCTATTTCAGCTGTTTCCAAATCACGTATTTCCCCAACCATTATGATGTCAGGGTCTTGCCGTAAAAATGCCCGTAAAGCGCTGGAAAAAGTCAATCCTGCTTTGGGATTGATATTAACTTGATTGATTCCTGGTACTTTAATTTCAACTGGGTCTTCAGCAGTGGAAATATTTACTTCTTTAGTATTGAGTATATTCAATGCAGTGTACAAGGTTACGGTTTTACCACTTCCTGTTGGTCCAGTGACCAGGATCATGCCTTGGGGACGTTTAATTGCATGTATAAAATGTTCTTTTTGAATAGAACTGAACCCTAAAGCTTCAATACCTAATTTTGCTGAACCAGGATCTAATATCCGCATCACAACCTTTTCGCCTGAGGTAGTAGGGCAGGTGCTGACGCGAAAATCGATGGATCTGGTTTTGGATATTTTCATCTTAAATCCACCATCTTGTGGAATTCGTCTTTCTGAAATATCCAAACTGGACATGATTTTTATTCGAGCCGTAATACGCATAGCTAAACTTCCAGGAGGCGTTGCGATTTCATGTAAAATACCATCTTGTCGATAGCGTATACGGTATTCTTGTTCATAAGGCTCAAAATGAATGTCTGAAGCTCCTTGTTTAATCGCATCAAGAAGTATTTTATTGACGAATTTAACTATAGGGGCATCCTCTGTTATCGAGGTAGCAATACTTGTTTCATGTTCTTCTTCGTTAATAATAATCCCATCAAACTCAGTAACATCTCCAACAAATTCGGATAAACCCTGAGTTTCTTGTACCGTCAGTAAATGATCAATTAATGTGCTGAGTTTATCTGCCTCAACTATAATTGCATGCGTATTAAGCCCTGTATGAAATTGGATTTCTTTTAAAGAAGCGTGTTTGCTTGGGTCTTCTGTTGCAAGATATAAATTGTTTCCACGATAAAATAGAGGAACCATTGAGTGGCGACGAATTAGCTTTTCATTGACCAAACTCATAGGAATGGAGTCGATATCAATACAGTCCAAATCAAGCATGGGAACGCCGAAATTATGAGCTGCTGTAAATGCAATTTGTGTCGCTGATAAAATGTTATTTTTGACAAGGTATTGAACTAAGGATATTTTTTCTGCAGAAGCATTCTTACAGAACTCAGCCGCCTGTGGTTTATCCAAAAGCTTTTCAAGAACAAACAACTGTCCTATTCCATGTAATTTAAATTCGTTGCTTCCTAACATAAGTTCTATCGGCTTTGATTATGATAGTAACTATAGTTAATCTCTTTCATAAAATCACCTGTTTTATGCACCTCGGTGTTCTATCTTGCCCTTTAGCAGAGGAAATTTATGTAGGACAATAGCCTCAAGTTCTTTTATTTAAATTTCCAAGCTATTTAAACTCAAAAAATGGATTGTATGTATATGAAACTCGTTGTATTGTAGTTTAATTCAGGATTAACTATCTAAGGTATTATTTTGTTGATTGAACGGCAATTAAAACAATATCGTGCCCTGAATAAATGGTTTCAATCGCCCTTGGGGCTTTTTGCTGCCCATGAATTTTTAGTTAACCTTGAGCCTGAAAGCGAGTATTTACATGGTGAAACACTGCTGCAATTAGGCAATTGTGGTGATAATATCTGGCTAAAAAAATTTAATTACATCCATAAATGGATTGCATCTCCTTTTTCTTTAGCCAATAAAATTCAAATTAAATGTGCTTTAAACCAGCTTCCACTGGATCGTAACAGTGTGGATTGTATTATAGCGCCCCTCACGCTGGAGCCTTTTTCTAACAGCCTTAGTTTGATTGATGAGATCGATCGCGTTCTTAACCCTATGGGTTTTGTTATTTTATTAAGCATTAATCCTTGGAGCCTTTGGGGCGGAGCGATGAAAATCGGGCTGTTGCATTGTTATAGTGATCAAAAGGTTAAAATGCGTTCTCCATTCAATTTAAATCGAATTTTTTTACAAAGAGGTTATAGACAATATTCTCTAAGTAGTTTTTGTTATATACCTCCGGTAAATAATGCATCATTAATTAAAAAATTTACTTTTCTGGATGAAATAGGCAAGATGCTTTGGCCTTTTCCTTCTGGTTTTTACTGTTATATTGCTCAAAAGTATCAAGTTATAAAACCTAAACTGCAAATTACCCCTGATGAGTCAATAAAAGATTATGAAGTTCCATTACAGCCGGTTATTTTTCAAAGCCATGAGCTGTATTCGTCCGATAAAATAAAAAATGATAGATATTAGGAGTTTCATTATTTTGACCAAGAGAGTAGGATTGTAGACAAGCCCTAAGTCTCTTTGGGTTTTGGTGTCATATCAAATGGATTGAGGCTTTTTATTTCTGTTAATGAGGGAGACTCTATTTCCATAGTAGCTGATGATTGAGTTCGCTCAGTAACTGCTTTATCAAATGTTGCCAAGCTATCCATCAATGCTTTTTGGCTTGAGCTGCCAAATTGTTGTTGAGCAACATCGTTTTTTATTGTGTTGCCTATCGTTTCTTGGCTTCCTTCATAAAGTTGGCCACTCCCAGGAGAAAATACATAGTGGTCTGTAGGTGTAAAAGCAATGTCATTTACAAATGAAGCGCTAATAGGCGTCATTCCACCACAACAAAATTGTTTGCAGTTTATTGCTTCATTTTCATAAAATTGATCTTTCTGTTTCTTACTTATAAAAGAAAGAATAGGAGGGAATTCCATGAGTAAGGCTTCACGTTGTCTTTTAAGCGATTCATTATTTTCTGTATCAAGGCATTTTAACCTAAAATGATCAATTAATGGAGATTTTTGTAGTCCGGGAACCAGATTTTGAAAAAAAATCATGTTACCTAATTGAATAGGATCTTGTTCCTGTTTATTTTGTGACATGATATATTTCCTCATTAACTTAATATACACAGGGTATGAATGTTAGTAACCCCTAATAGTTTAAAGATTAGCAGTTATGGCATAAAATGCGAGTTACAAGGCGATTCACGCCAATTTTAATTTGAATAGATGCCCTTTGTTTTTGTATACTTTGTTCCGCCATAAGAACAGGTTAATTTTATGAATAAAAAAACGATATTCAGAATCACTTTTGCCAATCAAGAAGCAATTTATGAAGTTTATGCACGTTCTGTTAAAGAAAGTGATATGTTTGGATTTCTCGAAGTTGAAGAGCTGGTGTTTGGTGAACAAACTGCCTTGGTTGTCGATCCCTCAGAAGAGCGATTAAAAATTGAGTTTAATGGGGTAAAGCGGACTTTTATTCCAATGCATTCAATTTATCGTATTGATGAAGTTACAAAACAAGGAACAGCTAAAGTAAAAGATAATCCGGGCTATGGAGGTAAAGTTAGTCCTTTTCCTGGAACAGGAAAAATAAAAGATTAAATGAATGCTTTCCAATAACCCACTCCTTTGTCCCAAGGATTTATAATGACGATTCCAAATAAAATTAAAGAAGTTTACGAAAAATCAACTTGCTTGTTTACTACTAACGAAGTTGAAGCCGCTCTTGATCGAATGGCGATTAATATACATAAGGAATTGCAAGATCAAAATCCAGTGCTTGTCTGTGTTATGGTAGGGGGCTTAGTCCTTCTAGGTAATTTACTACCACGCTTGGATTTTCCACTAGAAGTCGACTATGTCCACGCAACGCGTTATCGAGGTGATATAACGGGTGGAGAGATTGCCTGGAAAGTGAAGCCATCAGCTAATTTGAAAGGAAGGACAGTTCTTGTTGTGGATGATATTCTGGATGGCGGTGTTACATTGGCAGCAATTATTGATGCTCTAAAAACTTTAGGAGCAGAAAAGGTATACAGTGCTGTTTTAGTGGATAAATATCGAAAACGTGTTCCTAACGGCTTGCAAAAAGCTGATTTTGTAGGTTTACAAGTAGAAGATCATTATATATTTGGTTATGGAATGGATTACAACGAATATCTAAGAAATGCACCAGGTATTTTTGTAGTGCATCCTGAACACGAATAGTAATTGCTAGAGCCTCAAGCGTAATTAATTGTAGAAATCACTATTAGCCGGGCGAGCCCGACTTTCTCCATGAAATGAATTTGATTTTGAATATCTCTTGATGCATCGGCAATTGGAAAAAAATAGATAATTACAACATCCAAGAAAATAGGAAGTTTAACCGTCATTTGATTTTGATGTGTAAGCAAAGGAGAGCTAAAAATGCGATCTGTAGTTGTTACGGGTGTTTCATCAGGAATAGGATATGCCATAGCAAAGGAATTGCTTACTCATGGTATTCAAGTTTTTGGCAGTGTGCGCAATCAAAAAGATGCGCTGCGTGTTACTTATGAACTCGGTACACTTTTTTCTCCTCTAATTTTTGATATAACCGATCAAGTTGCAGTGAGAAATGCAGCACAAGAAGTAGGTGAAAAATTACAGGGCGAAACGCTATGGGGATTAATCAATAATGCAGGGATTGCTGTTGTTGGTCCACTAATAGATACACCAATTGATGAATTTCGCCGTCAATTTGAGGTGAATGTTATTGGACAAATTCAGGTAACTCAAGCTTTCGTGTCTTTACTTGGCGCAGATAAGAGCCTGAAAGGCTCGCCGGGAAAGATCATCAATATAGGTTCTGTATCGGGTAAAATCTGTAGGCCTTTTTTTGGCCCCTATTCGATTTCAAAACATGGCTTAGAAGCATTTTCAGACACGTTACGAATTGAGTTGATGATTTATGGTATTGATGTAGTGCTTATTGGACCGGGAATGGTTAATACCGAGATTTGGCATAAGAATGAGGATCAATTGAGTGAGGATGAACTGTACAAATCAGTTTATACGAAGTCTCTACTTAAATTTAAAAGTTATATTTATCATAAAGTTGCTCAATCTGCTTTACCAACAAAAAAAGTGGGCGAACTTGCATATCAAATTTTATCTAATCCTCATCCTAAAACACGTTATGTGTTAGTTCCTAACCTTTTCTCCGACTGGATACTACCGAGATTATTGCCTAAACATTTTTTAAATAAGAAAATAGCGAAAGCACTTGGTTTTGACAAAAAATCAAAATAGTTAACCCTTTAATATATTTATCAACCAGTTGATAAATATGATCTAAAAACGCGAATTTATATTTTATTTTTAGTCAAAAATAAAGTATTTCGAAGAGATAAAAATTAGCGTATTGGGTTAAATAATTATATAGTCAGTATTATAGTATTCGTTGCATTTTGTTGAAAAAAACCGACGGACTTTTTGTTTTATTTTTGGTATTATTGCTCACTTAATAATTTAATTTTGGATGTATTTCATGAAGTTGGCTTTTTTTATTAGTAGCGCCGGCGATACGGATTTAGCATTAAGTTCGATTAAAGCGATAGAAACTCATGGTAAACATGAGGTCCTTCTTATCCCGTTAACTAAAACAGCCCAAGACCGTATAGCGAATTTTAATTCGACATTAAAGACTACTAAGATCACATTGCCAGAGCTACTTACCACTGAAAATAAAACTTTTCCGGATGGTTCTTGTAGTAAAGAGCAGCTCGATAAGCTAATGAACTATTTGCAAAAGGAGAGGGTTGAGCAGGTTTATTGCGGCATCCCATCGATCAGCAGTAACATTCCATTTCAAATTGCGGCAGCACTAGAAGATATTCCAGTACTCATGGCTTATGAATTTATGTACAAGCCAGATGTTCATCAATTATGGGAGCATTTATCTACCTTAAAAAACAGATCTAATGTACGATGGGCATTGCCATTAAACCACGCAGTAATTGATTTTGGAGTTGTGGACAAAAGTAAATTGCACATTATTGGGCATCTGAGTATTGATAATGCTTTTGCAGCAAAACCACCAACAGCTGCAAGTGATGAAGAATTGGCAAAAATCTTAAAAGCAAAACAAGATAGGACAGATAAAACAAAAAAAAGCTTGCAAATAACTGAAGGGAAATCTTTTGCTTTTGTAAGCAGTACTACTCAGCCTGTTGCTATTGATAGTACTTTTTTAAATTGTCTACTCGACGTGCTTCCCAAACATCCCAATATTAATGTTCGTCTTGGCCTTCATCCCGGTATTGAAAATCTTGATGTTTATTTAACTGAACTGCTCGCAGTTTATAAAAAACATCATAATGAATGTAAAAGTCAATTTAAAATTATTTTAACAGATAGTTTATTCTCAAAGCTTAAAAAACCAGAGTTAACAGTCAATAATCCTGAGTTTGAACAAGTATTTATATGCGCCAATGTGAGTGGTAATGAGGCCGCTGAGGCTGCTGATCGTGTCGCACAGGCTGTACCAGGTGCGTTATTAAACCAAGGAGTATTGGAAGGAAAACCCTCTTATACTCATTTTGGCAAACCTTATCTCCCAGAAAAATATTTTTCGAGCACTATAGCCTCTTTTTTTGCAGAGAAGCGTCAGAAAGCTCGCAGTAAAGAGGAGCTGGGTTTGGATAAGAGGACGGCACCAGAGCGTTGCGCAGAAGTTCTTTTAAGGGGAAAATAATTGCTTTTGCCCCTTTGTTAAATTGTATCTCAAAAAGTTGATCCATTAATGATGGTCTTAATTAAAGGTTGATCCTCTTCCTAGTTGCCACTAAATAACCTGCCAATATGAAAAAAACTTGATAATCAGCTTGGATTACCTTTGCTCAAGAGTGTCTTGGTTAGGTTATTAATGATAGGAATAAGTTTTTTCTTCATCCTTATTCAAATTTGTTGCATCTGTTGGAGAAGCAAAGAACATTTGTTGCATGAGAAGAGGTAGATCAAGCGTCCTCTTCTCTAACCCCTTTTTTGCCATGCTTCTCACATCGGCAGATGCAGCATGTGTACTAATAAATTCCAATTGGCTTAACATTAGTTTTTGCCTTTTCTCATCGTATTTATCCCAGTTATTGAATTTTTCTGTCAAATTGGCAGCTAAAGTAGGATTAATTTTTTCTAATTTCAGAATTGCATCGACGATTAATTGATAACCTTTTCCTGATATAGAATGGAATCCGTAAGGATTTTTAATGAATGTTCCCAATAAAGCATTCACTTTATTGGGATTAGACAAATCAAAGGCAGGATGTAGCATTAATTGTTTTACCAAGTTCACTACATGTTCTGAATGGGCTGCTGCCTGAACATTAAACCAATAATTAATAGCACTTGGATCGTTTTGCCAGAGGTCATAAAAGGATGCTAATAGTTTGTCCGATTGACTGCAGTTATTACTTAGCAGTAGGTTGAGTGCTGAGATACAATCAGTCATATTTTTACCTAATGAATTATTGAATTGCTCAATCAATTGTTGTTCTGTTTTTTCGGACTGTACCGCAGCCAAATAAGCATGGCAAACTTGTCTTAAACGTCGTGCTCCCGCAGATAAGATATCAAACGATTTAAAAGGCGAATGCTGAGATACAGGTATGATATCCAGATTTTTTTGCATACGGACTATATCTTCTTTTAATTCTTTTGCTAGCTGACTTTGAATCAATTGACGTGCTTCTGCTATTTTTTCAAAATCCTGATTTTGCATGCTGGAAAATAAGACTTCTTCAGAAGGTATGGCCATGAGTTCGGCAAGTAACCAATAGTTTAAAGAACTATTTTTCTCATTGATTATGCTTCGGTAAGCGTTAAAAAACTCAGGAGTAAATAGAATGGTCTTACCAGAACAATAATTTTTGACCATTTGGGAGATCAGTTTATTTGCTGCTTCGCAACGATTATATATATTACTATCGTGTTGCATAAGCAGCAATAACTGTTCTGTACTGTATGTAAACTCAAGATGTACAGGAGCAGAAAAGCTACGTAATAAAGAAGGGGTTGGGCGTGAATCAATATTATCAAAATGAAACTCCGTATCAGATTGCTCAACCATTATCATGGTATCGCCTTGCATCTCCTTCCCTTTATTATTGAGTAACCCCACAACAATTGGTATTGGTCTTCCTTTTCCATCTTTAGTGTTAAATTTTAGAGTATAGCGTTTTGCTTCTGCATCATATTCGTCAGTAACTGTTATTTGTGGAATACCTGATTCAGTAAACCAATGTAGAAAGGAGCTCATATCTTTCTTTGTTGATTTACTTAATGATGCCAATACATCTTCTAGTGTTATTGCGCCGCCATCATTATCTTTTAGAAATTGGTTCATTCCTCTATAGAAAGTTTCTTCACCAAGGAAAAGCATCATCATACGAAAAATATCAGCACTTTTCTCATAAGCCGCAGGTGTATAAAGGCTTCTAACATTGGCATAGGTATCTTGTCGTGGAGCACGTTCATCCAGGTTTTTACCATCCAATATCCGAATTAAATCAGTGCCAAATAAACGTTCACGAAACATTGCAGCTCTAAATGTGGTTAATCCTTCTTTAAAGGGTAAGTTAAACCAATCACGAATCGTGACACGATCACCTGACCAATAATGAAAGTATTCATGGGCAACAACTTCTAAAACTCGTAAAAAGTCCGTATCAGTCCGGGTTTCATGAGTAGCAAATAAGTTTGCGGTGTTGAATAAATTTAAGCCTGTCGGCTCAGAAGCGCCCGAGGCATACTTATCAACTCCGGCTACCATATGCTGTGGTAACTCACATTCTAAGTCAAAAATTTCCTCCTCCCAACGCATTGCTTCTTTTAAAACTTCTTTAGCGAAATCACATTTTGTTGTAGCTGCAGGAGGGACATAAAATTCAATTGGTAATTCACGTTCTGAACGTGTTTTGAAATAAGTTACTGATTTTTGTAGTTTTCCTGCAACTAATGCAAATAGATAACTGGGCTTAGGCACTTTATCTACCCAGATTACAGAATGAAGTCCTTCCTCTAGATCGTTATGCTCAATAAGTGAACCATTGGAAAGTAATACAGGGTAATCTTCTTTTTTAGCAATAATTGTTGTTTTGTAGGTCGCTAAACTATCGGGACGATCATGGCAGTAGAGAACGCGGCGAAGTCCTTCGGTTTCAGCTTTCACCAGAATAGTTCCTTCTGTTTCATATAAACCAAATAAATCGGTATTTTCACCCAAACGTGTTGTTGTTTCGAGAGTAAATGCTCGATCCTGAGGAACATTTTTGATAATTAAAGAATCTTTTGTCAGTTCATATTCTTCGTGGGTTAGCTTTTTTCCATCAAGTAAAACGGCTTCTAAGATCATATTTTCACCATCCAATTCCAAATCAGTGGAATAAGACTTGGAGTTTGGATTGGGTTTGATAGTTAATAAAGCTTTTGATTGAACGGGTTTTTTAGAAAGATCTATTTCCAAATCAATGTGCTTTACCTGATAATCGAGAATCTTATAATCACTTAACCTAAATATTCCTGAATGGTTTTTCATGAAAACTCCCTAATTCATGTATGATTAAGAAGCAACAATATAAGATCAAAATGTTTATTTCAACTGAAATAATGATCTAAATGGTAAGCATCGTCTCGTGATCATGTTCTTCTTGGAGTTCATCCATATCTTTTTTATCGCCTTTGATGACGCTTGGATAGTGATGTGGCGACTTAGATTGAATAAACGGATTATTTTCTGCATCCCAAGAGGGAAAAGCCATCATGTCATTAAAATAGCAAAGCGCGTATTCTGCAATTTCCAGTGGAAATTCTATTTTTTCAATAACTTTATTGATTTCTTTGGCAATTTCTGCGTGTAATTGTTCAGAAATTTCTTTGGAGATTGCTCTATTGAAACGTGAATAAGCTAATGTAATATGGAAAACTTTAGGTATTGTTTCTTCGATATTTAAAGATGTGGCTATTTTCTTAATTTGTGCTTCTTGTTCTTTGGGCAAAGATAAAGAGAGAGAAATGGTTCTACCAATGCTGACTTCCATTTTTTCAATTGAAGGATAAAGAGCGTTTTTCTGTAGCGTTTGCTTGATCCTTTTATAGTGAGGCAAGTTATTAATAATAAATTGATTCCATGAACTTCCTATTTGTTGTTCTGTTTCCAAGCTCATTGTAGTCATATGATAACTTTGGGCGGGAAGTGGTAAAAAATAATGTAGGATAAGTGGGTTACTGACTAAGAACTTATAAATGGTTTCACAAAATTCCTTTTGCTTAGGATAGCAGGCCGATACTACTGTCACTCCTGGAAATGGCGCGTATTCACCATGTTCATTAACTTTGCTTAATTGTCTATGGCGCGTCTTTTCATTTCTTAATGTAAACATTTTTATAAGCCAAGAGCAGAAATGAAACAGAGAATATCATATGAATTAATCATGATGCAAAAAGAAAGATTATATTTAATCTATAATGACTATATGTAATGAAAATTAGGCTATTTGTCTTTCGCTAATTCAAGATGCCCAAGAGAAGAGAGTTATTATGAAAGAGAAAAAAACAGAACCTTTTGAAGAATTAGAGAAGAAAAGACTTGATGCACTTCAAGCATTAAAAATTATGGATACGCTTCCTGAAGAGAGTTACGAACGCTTGGTACGCCTTGCGATTGATTTATTTAATATTCCAATTTGTTATATCGCCTTTCTTGATGAAGAAAGACAATGGTTTAAAGCGCGGTATGGTTTAAAAGCAAAGCAGACACCTAGATGTATTTCTTTTTGTAATGTGACAATAAAAAAAAGTGAACCACTAATTGTTAACGATGCGCTTAACGATGAACGATTTGCAAATAGTCCTCTAGTAAAACAGGATCCATTTATTCGATTTTATGCCGGCATTCCTTTGACTGATCCCTTGGGTTATAACGTAGGTACCTTTTGTTTGGCGGATACCTCTCCAAAAGAGTTTGATTCAAAACAACTAAACCTCTTATTAAATCTAGCTCACATTGCCAAAGATGAGTTAACTTTACGCAAGACGAATCTTTTATTGCAAAAGATAAAAAAACAACTCGAGGTACGTAATAAGTTAATTCGCAAAGTATTTAGTTTTTATATGTCTGATGAAGTAGTGAATACAATTCTTGAATCACCTCATCATCAAAAACTGGGTGGGCATAAAAATAAAATTACCATTCTGTTTAGTGACTTAAGAAACTTTACCCCCTTATCTGAATCGATTCCTGGTGAAACTCTTGTTTCGCTTTTAAACAGCTATTTTAGTAAAATGGTTCCTGTTATCGAAAAGCATCACGGTATTGTTGATGCATATATTGGCGATGCAATTATGGTTATTTTTGGTGCACCATACTCCTCTGGAGATGATTCACTCCGTGCTGTCGCTTGTGCTTTAGAAATGCAACGGGTGCTAAAAAAACTGAATCAAACCAATAGCAAGATTAATTTACCACATATAGAGATGGGGGTAGGAATTAATACAGGCTTTGCTGTGGTTGGAAATATTGGCTCCAAAAAGCGCATGCAGTATAGTGCTATAGGTTCGTCAGTTAATTTATCATCGCGAATTCAAGATTTAAGTCTTGGTGGACAGATACTGATTTCTGAATCCACTTATAAGGAAGTTGCAAAAGACATCGAGATTAATGGGCATCTTCGGGTAAAGGTTAAAGGAGTTCAGTCACCAATTACTATTTATGATGTGGCACGATTAAAGTCGAACAATAAAAAGGAGCTTTAATAAGTTTTTTCCAGATAAAACGCTGAATGACTCTTCAATTTAGATCTGGATGCCGTGGCAAGTCGCGGCATCTAGGCTGGTGAATTAAATTTTAGGCCCGTTACTGTTTATTTCATCCGATAAGCCATTCGGAGTAATGCCCCAGGGCTTTGTTTTTGAACAGTTGACAGGCAATCCACCCTTATTCAAAGTTTCACTAACAAATGAAGTGCAATTATGTACTTCATGATTATCTGTTTTTTTCTCAGCTACCCTTCGATGCAGTTCAACATCAATGGGGTCTTGAGTGATAAATGCAGGACTGTCTTTAAAGAGTCCAACGAGATTCACATTTGGAAATAGCTGATAACCCATTTTACCTGTTTTTACTTTTTTATGAGCTTGCTCAATATGCTTACTCATTTCGGAAGTGCCCAGATTTTTATAGTGATAAATATGATCGGGCGGTAAGGGGCTTGCATCTTTAAGTTTTATCTTTATTGGTTCACCTAGCTCAGTAACAGAAGCATGCTCTGAAGCACCTAATGTTTCCATATCTTCAGATAAATTTGTAGCAATGTGTGTGGGTAAAGGTAATACTGATGTTAATCCTGTGGATGGAATTTTATCAGGATGAATACTTGCATACTCTCCTGGATCTTCGTTTTTCATTTTTGGTTTGGATCCACCTACTTGTATTGCCGCGTGCCCCACTTTATCTGCAGTCATATCCCAAATAAATACCCAAGTATCTTTTGCAGTTTCAGTGGATTTTTTTTCTTGTGAATCAGAGGGATCAATGCTAGGAGTTGAATTTGGCGAGGTAGGAGTAATTCCGTTATTTTTTTTAGATTTTAAAAATGAAAACATAACAATCCTTTTTTAGACTTAGAGAAATTGCTTATATAGCGTATAGATTATAACAAGCTATTAAATTTTTAATCAAATAGTGAGGGTTGTGTACGTCATATTTATTTAAGCTATTAAATACAACGTACACCCGTGTGATTATTATAATTTAATCTCAAATTTCTTCGCAAAGTCCACTTTTTCTACTTTTTTGAAACCATGTTTTTCTAGCTCTGAAGTAAAAAATGTTGGTATATTGGGATTTTTAAAATCAACAAAACCGCTTTTTTGCACTACATGTGTCACTGAACTTGCGCAGTTATCTACACGTACTTTTTTTTCAATTTTTGGATGATCATCATCAAATACATGGATACCACAAAAATCTTCAGGTGGAAGCGATCCACTTGTTTGTAAATGTTTTTCTGTAACTAACTGTGCGCCCTTACATCCATTAGCCAAGCTATTTAGGCCTTTTGCTATCGGATTTGATTTGCCAAAAACAGAGTAGGCACGTTGGCCGCTCTCTACTTGCTGATGAAATTCTTTTTGTCCTTTTTTTGCATTTTTAAACTGTTCTTTAGATACAGAAGCAACTAAAACATGGTCCGCTTCTTGTATATCTTGTATATGATCTGGTGCTAATTGTCCTTTAACCGGTATAGAGCCCAAAGTTAATCCATTGACAACACTTCCAAGCGGACCAGGAAAAAAACTTGTGTGAGAAATTGTAGTTGAATCGCCTTTTTTCTTAATCAGTAGGGTTGATACATGTCCAGGACCATTTTCTTGACCCGTATCTTTTACACAAACACCAATTTGATATTCCACTTCTTTTTTAGACTGCATCTTATAACCTCATATTTTTAGACAACATACGAGGTATCCATACCTTGTTTATCAAAGTCACTTTGATACATATTATAAAGATCAAATATTAACAAAATATTAATCTAGTATAAAATTTAAACAAAATCAGGTGTGGATTGAATTCTAATGTCCATCGATTTTGGTATGATTAACTAATTATTTAAAAACTTGAATTAGGAGGAATAAATGTATTCTGAAACACTATCAAATAAAGAAATCACTAAAGCCAGTTATGAAGCAACAGCGGAAGTGTTTGCGCATAATGTAGCGGAGCTTGCTCCTCTTGCATCCATAGAAAAATTTATTGAATTACTGCCACCACATCCACACATTATTGATATAGGCTGTGGCTCTGGAAGAGACGCGGTTCTTTTTACCAGTAAAGGAGCACGTGTTTTGGGAATTGATTTTTGCGAGGGCTTACTTGAGATTGCCAAGCGTACTGCACCTGGTGCAGAGTTCCATTTAATGGATATTGAATCAATTACCTTACCCGCACTTTCTTTTGATGGGGCATGGGCAGCGTGCTCATTAGGATTTTAAGAAATTTTTATCACTCTATGAGGAAGATGAATTAAAAAAAGTACTCAGTGATGCAGGTTTTAATATACTTGAATTTACACCTGTTTTGAAAAAGCATGCATATCAGTCACATGATGCCTTTAGAATCTTTTGTCAAAAAGTTTAATCTTTTAATCCATATTGTCCTTTTTTAAGGTATAATAAGAGTGGTTACAATTATAGGAACATTAAGGGTAATTATGGGAAAATTATCCTGATGCTCGACATAAGAGTAGCGTTTAATTCATCCTACTTTTATCTAAATAAAGTTTTTTGTAGATGGTTCTCCTTTCATTTTTGCTTTTGCATCCATGCTGCTTAAAACTTTAATGTGTCTTACTTTGTTCAAGCATTTTATTAGTAAATGCAATTGCCAAAGCTGAAATGAGTAAGGTCAAATGAATAAGTACTTGCCACATCACGGAGAAGTTACTGAGTTTATTTGGATCAATAAACGTTCTTAGCAGATGAATTGATGAGATACCAATTAATGAAAGAGCAAGCTTTACTTTCATAGCGCCAGCGTCAAGATGATCAAGCCATTCAGGTTGATCTGGGTGCGAGTCCAGGGCCAGCGGGGAAATAAAGGTTTCATATCCGCCCATAACTACCATAATCAGAAGATTTGCAATCATAACCACATCAATCAGATCGAGTACACCTAACATGATGAGTGTATCATTGATTCTGTTGAGATGAATCACTAAATCATACAGCTCATGAATAAAACGATAAACATAAACAGCCAGTATTAAAATAAGACCAAAATAAAGAGGAAGCTGTAGCCATCTTCCCATAAAAATTAATCTGCTAATGCCTTTTTTTACATTATTCATGAAATACACCATTTAAATATTAAAAATTCTTGTGCTAAATCTAAAACAGATCTATTTATAAATGCAATTAAATCCGCTGTATTTTTTGTTGCTTTTGTCAACTTTTGAGCATTTATTCCGATTTTTATGGCAATAGGAGCTGGATCTCGAGATAAAAGGAGTTTTTATAATAGGGATGTGCAATGAACCCCTGGTTGCGAGCAACCAGGCATTCTTAACTGATACTAAAAAGTATTATGGTGTTTCAGTGACTGTAATTTCCGAAGAAACACCTTGTGCTTTCGTATTTGGATTGTACATAGCTTCTGCATAAGCAGGTGGAACAATGTATTTTCCTATGTTGACCGCTTTGATTTTATAAACTATTTCTTTGGCAGCAGATTCAACTCCACCAAAGAAATTGACTCTATCTTCGCGAACATCGACAAAATCCATTGTATTGTTTTTTACAGAGTCGTTTACTACTTCAAAACCACCAGGTAAAAGATCTTCAATCGCAATATTGGATAAATAATCTCTACCTAATGCACGAATTTGAATATGCACTTCAATTTCACTGCCTAAGGTTGTTGAATTAATCACATTTCCTTTTGCATCCTTATATTCTCGGAAGATTTCTAGACCTTGCTTTAATGGAGCTTTTGCAATAGTTCGATTAAAACCTGATTGCATGAGCTGATAGAAAAATGTCTTTTTATCAGGATTGTTAAAGCGTATTTTTTGGACATCAGGATTAATATCAATTTTTTGATAGTTTGGATTAGTAGAAGAGACATTGACTTCCTTACTATTGGCCATGATTTTTGTCATTGACAAAGCTGATGCGGATTCATTGGACAGATTCGAATGGTATGCTCCTAAAGCCAAGCTGGTAAATCCAGATAAAACGGTGTTGATCTCATTATCATTGATTGCCTGAATTAAGCGCTTGAGCAGTTCATCACCTACTTGTGGTAACAAGTTAGGAAAATGCTTGGCTACAAGGTATAAGTATTGTGCATCAGCAATCGCACTACTATAAAAATCAGTAACATAAGCCTGATTATTTTGCGGTTTGTACAAACCAATTAATTGATTTGCTTCATCATGACTTTGCAGTAATTGATAGGAAGCAGCGATATAAGCTGTGGTAATGTCTGTTTGCCAGGCTTTTGTTTTATCTTTTTCCAGATACAATTGTAGGTTAGCCAGATAATTGGTTGTCACTACTTCATTGCGGGTTAAAATATAAATGGCATAAGCTTGAATTCTTGCTGCATCCATATCGGTTACATTTTGACCAGCTAAGGTTTTAAGATAGTTAATACCATTAAAGAAGAGATCGCTAGGAACATTAAATCCTTGGTTTTTCGCTTCGGTCAGGAAATGCATTGCATAAACCGAGGCAAAATCATTCCCTTGATTATCACTTAGTCCTGGCCAATAACTAAATCCTCCATTAGACATCTGGCGTTGGCTTAGCATTTGAATTGCAGCATTTACTTTTTCATTAACTTGTTTTGTTTCTTCACCAAAACCAGCTTGATTGTTCATTGCCAGCAAGGGGAGGGCTTTACTTGTTAATTGTTCGGTACAACCATAAGGATAGTTATCCAGATAACGCTGTAAGCCAAATACGAGGATCATCGGGCTAGTAGAAACAGTTGCATTCACTTTACGATATTCTGGATAAAATGTTTGCATAATATCTAAAGTTTTTTGAGCTTCTGCTGATTTGCCGCTATTGATGTAGGTACTTAGCGGTGTAGCGGGTCTGACACTGAGTGTTGCACTCATTGTGCTGGCTTTATCACCTAAACTGGCTTTAAAGTTTAACTGGGCTGCTCCTAAAAGTGATTTAGCCCTTAATTTAAAATGAACGGTTTGTTCGTGGCCTTCGGCAATTTCCAGAGTTTGAGTTGGTGAGCCGATGATTTCAATTTCAGGAGAAGCTGTCAAATGTACATTAATCAGTGCATCCTCCCCAGAGTCTTTAATGTTATTGGCAACAGATGCAGATATTTCAAATTCATCTCCCGGTGCAACAAATGTTGGAACATTAGGATTAATAATGAAATCGCCGCGAATTTTAGCAGAGGTTTCATGCGAACCTACTGAATCAGGTGATACCGCTACCGCCATGACACGTAATGTTCCATTAAAGTAATCAGGAACTTGATATACTAATTGACGATTGTTTGAGTCTGTATCAATAATCCCAGACCAATAAGCGACAGGTAATTCAGTTTTTCGTTTAAAAGGATTAAGACGGCTTGCCATGCCTTCCTCGCCGTTATCTCCTCCAACTGCAGAAAGTTCCCGGTCTTGAATAAATTTCGGCATAATTTGATCTACAGTTTGCTGGGTCAAAACTTCAAGAGCATGCTTTTGGAAGAAGAACGATAAAGGATCTGGAGTCTCATAGCGCGCAACTTGTAGAATCCCTTCATCAACTGCAAAGACAATAATTTTACCTGGCTTATCCGTATGATAATCTATAGTGAACGGTTCGCCAGGACGTGAAACTGCTGCAGTTTGCAGATCAATTTTTATGTTATGGTTCTCATGGTTGACGGTAAATGGGACAACACTATAACTGAGAGGACTGATGAAGATTTCCGGAGAGTTCCAATCGCGAATAAAGGCAACATTGATGTATCCATCCCCTTGAAAATCAGCTGGTATATGAATGGCTTGCACCGAATTAGCTGTGTCTGTTTTAAACCATTGCGCAGCATACACTTTATCACGTTCTATTGTAATTAAGCCTGAGCCTGTATAGGGTGCAGTAATTTGTATTTCGATATCCTCGTTAGCTTGGTATTCAGTTTTATTGAGTTTAACCGATAATTCAGCATTCTTAGCTAAAGGTTGTTGGCTTGCACCTACGACACTGAATTTTAACTGATTCAGTATTGTATTATCTTTTCCAAGGATGCTTAATGAAAAATCACCAATTTGATCTGTGGGTAAAGCGTAATCAGTTCCTTGTTCTGAAATACTCAATGGGGTGGTACTGACTATTGTAGATTGAATAACGGATTGATATTGATAAGTCCCATCAGCTTTTTTAACTAAAGTTGTGACTGGATGTAATGAAACCAGCTGGATCTTTAAATCATTTATTTTTTCTTTATTCAATTCAGGATTAATAGCAATGTAATTAACACTTCTGGCACTGTTTTGTTTAATAAAGGATAAATCACCATCGGGTTTGTATCCTACAAAATAGGGTAGAGGGCTAATCAAGGTTTTGGTTTGAGTTGTTACACTACGACCGCCTTCAGATTCAAAGCCTTCAGCAAAAAATGTTAATTGATAAGTTGCCTTTTCAAAACGGTCAAGATTTAAATCAAATTCTGCTTCACCTTTATCATTCGTTTTAGCATCATTTAGGGTTTCAGTGAACACTTTAGGTGGTTTTTTGGGATCCAACAAAGGATCAGCAAAAACATAGTCAGGATATTTATCAAATTCAACTTTTTGAGGTACTAACAGGATCTTAGCACTAACTTTTCGCTCGGCAGCAGGAGCTCCATATAAATTCCAAAGATTTACCTCACCTTTTAATCCTGTAGGTGAAGTCCAGCCAGCAGATGGCTTTGGAGACAAACTACTCGTGATTCGCATTCTATCTGGTAAAAACTCCGAAACGCGAATGGTCGTAGAGCCTAGTAGGTTTTGAGGGTATCCATCTTTTACTAAATACAAATTAATCATGTACTGGCCAGTAGGTGAGTTGGCGCTCGTTGAGAAATCAAGATCCATATAGCCTAGATCATTGAGGGTAATTTTTTCGTCTTTAATTGTTGTCCCTCTTGAATCAACCACAGTCACTTGTAGTGGTAATCCTCCTGGTTGCGGCTGAGCATAAGCTTGTTTGACTATCATACCGACATGAACGGCATCGCCTGGCCTGTAAATCCCTCTATCGGAGAAAAGATATGCGCTTAAGCTATGTAATTCTTGATTAGTAGTATAAAGACCCCCGATATCAAACTTAGAGAAATTTAACTGGCGATTAACATTATTGAAAGGAATAAATGATACGTCATTATTCAATTGGGCCAAATACACCGTAGGCTCTCTATCATCAACAAAGTCTTTTAAAGGTGGGAAACTAACACGCCCTTGAGCATCACTGGTACGTGATAAAATTGGCAATCCATTTTTACCTAAAACAGTTACTGTTGCATTGGCAACTGGAGCTCCTTGAGTTATAGAGTTAACAAATACGTCATGGCTGCCGTCTTGATTATCTTTTACTAACAAAGCTAGATCAGTAATCAATATCATACGGCTTGCTTTTACATCCAAGGCAGTTTTATTCGTGACATCCCAACCAGTCGCTTGTAATAAAAATAACCCTTGCGGACCTAGAGTATTCGTATTCATCGTCAGATACTTGCTAAAATCAAGCGCAGTATATTGTTGCTTTGCCAAATCCGAAATATCAAACTCTTGAATCTCTGAAGATATTTGGCTGATATTTTGTTGATTAAATGTAGGGTTAATAAAATAAGGATTATTAAAATCGCCCTGGGTTTGGGTTATTAATTGGTTGATGTTTTCAGGTAACACACGCGCGAAATCGAACTTCACTGCCGGAACGCCTCGAACTAGTACAGAAAGTTTTTTCTCTCCACTTAAAGCAAGCAGTGAGCCTTTATGTAAGAAACTGATCTCTCTAGGTATCACAGGAACAGGAATCACCGCGGCAAATTCATTTCCCAAAGTAAAATTGCCAAAGCCTTGCATTCCCTTATCAATTTTAATGTATATATATCGAGGAGTATCTGCTTTAAATTTAAAGCTGTGCAACATGGAATAATTTTGTTCGGTGGGAATTACCTCTTTGGTCAAAGGTGTGGCTAAAGAAAGGACTGCTTGTGTCACTTCTCCTGGATTTTGCCATTGATAATTTTCTTTGGCAGCTTCAGCAACAGTTGCTGGACGATCTTTAGGCAGTAAATAAACATGTACTGACTTGTTAAATTCATTCTCATTTATCCCCAGTGAGGTTTCGACTGTAAGGACTTGCTCAGGTCTATCTTTATCATTGCGAACAATGGATGCCGAAGCAGAAATCACTTTAAGAAAATCCTGAGCACTAGGGATCAATAGGTTTTGTGATAATTCATGTTGTAAACAGCTAGAATCAGTAGATGAAGTGGTGTTTTTTTCCAAGGTTAAACGCAGATAACGGGCTACATCACTTATTTTTATTGTTTCAGAATGCAGGTAAGCGACGCGTTTATTTTTATCGTAAGTAAAAGTAATGGGAAGTTTTTCACCTGCAGAACCCGATTTTGTTTGATATGTTAACGATGTGTTTTTTTCCAAGCTTTTAGGATTAACTGGATAATTAAACTCTATTGTGGCTACGGCGTTTCTTATTTCAGCATGGAGTGGATCTTGATACAATTTAAATTCAGTGATCTTGCCAATGAAGGGATGAGTAGAAAAAGAATAGATATTGCTTTCCATATTTGCATTAGAAGCAAAGAAATCAGGAGCAAAATGAATTGTAAATTTTTGTCCCGCAGGCCAATCTTCTGAAGGGGTAAAGACTAATTGACTGTCGGAATTCCACATCCATGTCCCAGGCATTTTAGGGGTCATTTCTATGCCTTCAGTTACGGTTTTTCCCACTTGATTCAATGGTGCAACTGATTGATTGATAAAGCCGTTATTTTTTATCCCAAAATCAATAATTAAATTGTTAGGAACTAATTGCTCTTCAGTATTCGGTGTGACATCTGGAACTGTAATTTGAGCAGTGGTATAAATTGGTTTTGGTAAGTTTTTATACCAATAGAAAGAATAGCCTGCTGCAATTAAAATGAGAACAATGACAAGACCACTTCCCCAAAACATTTTAGGAGATGATTTTGATTTAGTGCATAAGTAATTCACCCATGGCGGACTACGCCAATTTAATTTGCCAAATACAGATGAAAATGCATTGAGTAATAGAGAGAGCGGATTTTTATTCATCATTTATCTCAAGTGGTGAATGGGGGGAAATTTTTTGCATATATTTTATTCTATTTAGTGCATAATAGCGACTATGAATAAAATATTTAAAAAATTAAGCATAATCCTTATTACGCTCCTTGTCAGCGCTTATTTTATATTATTTTTTTTACCCAAACCTATATTATTAGAGGGCACAAGCTTTTCTAAAGCGGTTTACGATGAGCATCACAAACTATTAAGATTAACGTTAAGCAAGGACGAGAAATATCGACTATTTACTCCTCTATCGCAGATATCTAATCAGCTTATCGAAGCAACTTTATTACAAGAAGATCAATATTTTTATTGGCATTATGGCATCAATCCTTGGGCAACACTAAAAGCCGTATGGCAAACTTATGGTGCACAATCACGTAGAATAGGTGCCTCAACAATCACCATGCAAGTTGCCCGGATGCGCTATGGTATGAATTCAAAAACAATATCAGGCAAATTATTGCAAATTATTCGAGCCATACAAATTGAAATGCACTACAGCAAAAAAGAGATTTTGGAGGCCTATTTAAATTTGGCCCCTTATGGCGGTAACGTTGAAGGAGTAGGGGCTGCAAGTTTGGTTTATTTTGGCACACCTGTAAATAAAATTACTCTGCCCCAATCCCTGACGTTAAGCATTATTCCGCAAAATCCAGGTAAAAGAACGCCTAATAATAAGGAATTAAAAAAAATTAGGGAGCACTTATTAGGACGGTGGTTAGATAAACATCCAGAAGACTTTAATAAAAAGGGTATGTTTGCTTTACCTTTAGTCATGCAAAATACGCATATGCTCCCTTTTAAGGCACCTCATTTTACAAATGAAATTTTGTATGATTCAAAAACGAAACAGCAAAGCATTGATACGACGCTGGATTATCGTACCCAAATGATCATCGAACGGATTACGCATCATTATCTCGCCAGAAAAAAAGGCATAGGAGTGAATAATGCAGCTGTTTTACTCATAGATACTCGAGATATGGGTATTAAAGGAATGTTGGGGTCGGCCGATTTTTTCAATCAAAATATTAGTGGACAAATTAATGGGACAGAAACGAAACGCTCGCCCGGATCGACGTTGAAACCATTTATCTATGGATTGGCGTTAGATCAAGGGTTAATTCACCCTGATACTGTTTTAAAAGATGTTCCGCATAGTTTTAATGGCTATAATCCGGAGAATTTTGATTATGATTTTATGGGTCCCATTAAAGCCAGGGATGCACTAGTTTTGAGCCGAAATATTCCCGCAATTTATCTTGCCAGCCAGTTAACTAATCCCACATTACATCAATTATTGGAAAAAGCGCAAATCAGCCAATTACGATCTGAGTCATATTATGGATTATCATTGAGTTTGGGTGGTGTGGAATTAACTATGAAGGAACTTGTTAGTCTATACGCTATGTTAGCTAATGATGGAATTTGGTATCCAATTCGAATATTTAAAAATGAAATAAAAGCAAAAGGCATTCGTTTGCTTAGTCCTGAAGCAAGCTATCTTGTATTAGATATGTTAAAAAGTACTCCTCGCATGGATGATGTTTCTAGAGAGGGGGCTCGTTTGCCAGTCGCCTGGAAAACTGGAACTTCTTCGGGTTATCGTGATGCGTGGACTGTGGGGGTTTTTGGTCCTTATGTGTTATCAGTATGGATAGGAAATTTTGATAATAAAGCGAATCCCGCATTTATTGGCAAAGACATTGCTGCTCCTTTATTCTTTGAATTGGTTGATGCATTAAAACATGAACGAGGCCCTATTCATGCTTTAGAAAAACACCCTGAGCAAATGAATCTGAAAAAAGTAGAAATATGTAAAGCTTCTGGAATGTTGCCTACACGCTATTGCAAGGATACGGAGTGGAGCTGGTTTATTCCAGGGAAATCCCCAATAACTACTGATACAATTTATCGGGAGGTTGCTATTAATAGTAAAACAGGGTTACAAACCTGTCATATTAATGAATATACACGTTTTGAAGTTTTCGAGTTTTGGCCCTCTGATTTATTGAGCATTTTTAAGAAGGCCGGCATACAAAGACATACTCCACCATTTTATGAGCCTGATTGTACCTTATCTGGCAATCCTGGTATTAATCCACATATTACTTCACCGCAAAATGGCATCAGCTATATTATTCGTGTTCATTCGCAACAAAATAATACCATTCCTCTTACTGCTGTAACTGATGCTGGTGTTGCGCATGTATACTGGTTTATTAATGAAACATTTATTGCAAAAACTAAAGCTGGAGAGTCTTATTTATGGAAAGCAAAGCCAGGAAAATTTGTAGTTAGAATTGTAGATGATCATGGTCAATCCGATGCACGGGATATTAATGTCCAATTGGATAGTTGATTAAGATAAAATTGTGACTGATAGATAAATAAAAGATCTATATTATTAATATCTACGTCCTGCGGCTTGTCCGCAGGCTCCAGTGATTTCGTGTGATTCCTGGATTCCGCAGTCGAGCTGCGGAACGTAGGTGAGAGCTGGAGCAATTTATCTTACTTTAGTTGATGATTACAAAAATTGGGATGATTATTGCACCTCAAGAGCGAGGATTATGGTGTATGTTGACGTTAGGAAGCATGCTTTTATGCATCACCAGTTTTTTAGTTGTTGGCATTTTTACAGAAAATCAGTCTCAAAAAAGTTTTCATTATAGCCCTGGTCTTATGAAGCGTGCTGAAGCATTTTCTTTTTTTATTGCTATGATGATATGGCCCGCCATTATTCGTCTTGTGCAATTTTATAATCAGCAATATGATAGGTTAGCCTATATAGCTAACCTTTTTATCCATGCGCTACCACGTTTCTCCAAAAGGGCGAATTTCTACTTCAAATGACCAAGCAGATGGGGCTTGTTGTGTTAACCAATATACTGTATCCGCAACATCGTCTGGTTTAACAAAAAAACTATCCGGTTTATTTGGCATATATTCTCTGGTCTTAGGCAAATCAACAATACCATCAATAATAACCAGAGCAACATGAATTCCCAAAGGCCCTAAGTATTTGGCCATTGATTCGCCAAGGATCCGTTGTGCTGCTTTAGCTGGTGCAAATGCTGCAGTTTTAATGGCCCCACGTTTTGACGCAGTTGCACCAATGATAACCAATTTTCCCTGGCCATTTTGTTTCATGCTGGGGATGACACATTGACTCACAAGCATTAACCCTAATGCATTAACGCGCCAACTCGCTTCAAAATCTTTGGGCTCAATTTCTTCTATATTGCCCCATAAACCTGAGCCTGCATTGTAGACGATGACATCGATTGCTCCTAAATCCTTTTGAATCTGAGTAAAAGTTTTTTGTACGGACTCGCTATCACATACATCACATTCGTAAGCGTACGCATTTCCCAGTTTATCTGCGAGCTTATGAGTAAAATTTTTGGAGCGTGCTAATAAAGCCAAATGATAACCTTCTTTGGAAAAACGAGACGCAAAAGCAGCGCCGTTTCCCGGTCCAACTCCGACAACAACGCATACTTTTCTTGTCACATTTATCTCCCTAAAAATTCCTGGTAGTTTTGTTTATAGTAAATAGTATTTACATGTGTAAATATTTTGTACATAATTAATTCTTTTTTTTCAAATCTAAAATGAAACGATTTTTTAAATCTACTAAACAGCGTATTTCTTTTGATGAGTATATACAAAATACTTTGATAACAGCAAAACGAATTATCGAGATTTCGCCAGGGAAACAACGTTACACTAGTGCCCAATTTGAAATGGCATTGATTGGTTTTGCTGATCTTAAAACTTTAAAACAAGAAATGGATGAGGATATTGAGGTAGTATTTCCTAAATCATTAGAGCGTGATTGGCTGGTTGGCTTTGACTGGCTGGATCTTGCTGTACATTATGGTGATGAGGATGCGATTGAATATTTTAAGAATAATATGAAAAATGAGGTTTTTTCGACTGTTTATAAAAAATATAAAGAAGATTGCCGCCCAGATTGTGCTTTACAATATCATGAAAATATAAGTAAAACTCATTCTCTGGTGTAATGATCAGGGTTTATTAAGAAAGAAAAAACCTCTGGTGATAACTGGAAAATCAAACTCATAGATATTTAATTTCTGAAGATTAAGATCTGTAACTCGAGGATTTTATTAAAATTATCCTCGAGTTACACTGTTTTTCGTCTTGGTTACAATTATTATTTAATAGGTAGTGCTGGTGTTATCGGTACCATTATTAGTACTGGTACCACTATCAGTACCAGTGCCGGTATTGGTATTGGTGCCGTTATTCATGTTATTGTCGGTTCCAGTATTTGTTCCAGTACCCGTTCCGGTATTTGTTCCAGTACCCGTTCCGGTATTTGTCCCAGTACCCGTTCCGGTATTTGTCCCAGTACCCGTTCCGGTATTTGTCCCAGTACCCGTTCCGGTATTTGTCCCAGTACCCGTTCCGGTATTTGTCCCAGTACCCGTTCCGGTATTTGTCCCAGTACCCGTTCCGGTATTTGTCCCAGTACTTGCCCCTGTACCATCGCCTGAAGATAAGACAATAGTACTTATAGGGCTCAAGGCATAGACTGAAGAAAAAGCCGCCGTTAATAATAAAATTGATATTATTTTTTTCATGATTTTCTCCTGAAAAATTAAAAAATCATTTACAACAAGCCAATAAGCAACATCAAGACAACAGGAAAACTAAGAAATGACTTGATAATTTAATTTATCTCCATATTTAAGGGCTATTACATAGAGATAGTCAAAAAAACAACATATGCAAGCTTGAGTAGCTGTTTAAGTAATTATCTATTTGAATTTTCTAGATATTTTTTTTTAAATATTCACCATTACAATTTCTGATATTTCCCAGTATTAAAAACTAAGTAGGCTTCGCCATTCTCAGATAGAACCTTAGCGAAAGGAAAGATATTTTGAATAACTGAACTATTGAGGTTACTACCTAACCATTCGATTGAGTAAACTTCCGCTGAATCAAAGCCAGAGTGTGTATTCTTTAAGTTCAGAGTGAATGCCCGAGTAAATGAGGCTGGAAGTTTATGAATTAATTGAATTGCCTCAGGGATAGTGAGTTTATTGCAATTAAAAATGAGCTTAATATGTGCAATGGTATTTGTATTGGTTGGAATAAAAACAACGACACTTTCTTGATCAAGTTGTTTTGCTAAAATTGAAGCGATGAGAAAGGTTTTTGAGAGAGATAGTTTCTGTAATGGCGAAACAAAAAAAATTTCTGCATTTTCCGCCGTAAACTGTTGTGTCTCTTGCAGAGTATATGTTCCGAGCATACTTTTAAATTCGCCCAACTCCATATGCTGCTGTTGTAGTATGCGAATAGCATTTTTTTTCAGTTCATATTGCTCTTTACCAGTTAAGCGTTGATAAGCCTTTTCAATATCAAGAATTTGGTTGTTGTTTGAGTAGTAAAATTGAATACTATTTGATTTGGTATAACCTAATGTGCAATAGAGAAAAAAATATGATAAAACAAAAAAATACCATAACTTTCTTATCCACATAGAAATATTCCCTGGCTTTGCAGTAATAAGAAATATTAGACCATTTTGGTTACCCAAATTGAAAAATTGATAACCATAGTGAGTGTATACAGTGTAAAAAATCTTAGCTTATCACTGGTAAAGTACTCTCACTTGCAAGATCAAGTACTGGATCAATGAATATTTCTATGGAATCACTGAATTCTTCTTTAAATTCTTCAGATTCTATGTAAGCGGCGAGTTCCTCTTTAAATGCAATTAAAGCAATTTCCAGCTCTTTAGGATCCCATTTAATTGCATATTGATTTGTTGGTACGGTCTTAGATTTTGCAATTAGATCAAACATTAATCCTGGTATGGGGCCTCGTAAAGGAACACCAGGGATAAATTCATGTTCTGGATCGCCTCTACCCCAAAGATGCAGATGAAGCATACCTGGTTCTTCTTCATTTCCTATAATAATTTCCCGGGTTCTCTCGTCAAAATACTGGGAATTATTGCCAAGTTGAGCAAATTGTGGAATAAGGCCCATATTTTTATAAACTTGCTCCATCATTGCAGTAACTGCATTTAATCCTCTTTCTTCGGCAACTGTATATGGACGATTCAACGCAGAAGAAATGTCTGAATTACTATTATTCAGGTATCTTATTATAGTTCTATATCCTCTGCAGTCGGTAGGATTCAAGATGACGGAGTAATTGTACTTTCCTTTTACTTTTACGTGAGCAATAGATGTTCCTGCTCTCGTATAATCAATTGCCCAGTGATCTTTGGGATAGTCATATTTAAAAAATTTAATTGAATTTAAATAACTGGTAGAGGTTTTTTTGCCCATGATGCTTATTTTTTCATGCATACTATATTCCTTTAGATTAAAAAAATTAATGTTGGTAGTAGGTATTTGTGAAGAAAAAACAGATAAGAAAATTTGCAGAAATGGTATTAATAAAATAATTTTGCTTATTAGTTGAGATATTAACACCATTTTTTTATCCTACTTTAATATTACTTACAGAAGATGAGGCTTCTGTGGCGGTTGTCGATCTTTGATGGTTGACGCTTTCTTCCCTGGAAGGTTCCATTTGTAGAAAGAATCGAGCTAACTCAAGTTTTACATGATGTTTACTTGCTAAAACTTGGGCATAAATTGACGTATCATTCATAGCATATTCAAGAAAGGCGCCAACATCCGGATCAATGCTGAAGTATTTCATCAAATCGAGAGTCACATTATTTTTTTTAAAAATTTCTTGAACTTTTTGATCATGTAAAATATCCATAACTTCAAGCATCCCATGATAACCGCGTTTTGCATATACAGCCACCAATTGTATCAAAAAAAGATTAATATCTTGACTTAAATTGGGATCTTTTTGATTTTCTTGCATATAACGATTAAGCATAAACACTATATTGCAAGTATGTCCGGAAATTGAGCCCACATATGCGGACCGAAAACGCTTGTTAGACCAAAACCATTGTGTAGAGCTTGTTTCTTTTTTAGGTGAAACTTCACTGGAATCTACAAGCATGTTACGCATGGGATCACGTTGTGCATCAAAGAAGGTAGGAGAAATTGAACGCATTACACCTCCTGCGGAGTTCCAGACGTCCTCTCCAACTTTATCTGCTGAAGTTTCAAATTTTCTTTCTAAAATACCCGTTTTTTTATCTTTTGGTATCCGATCTCTTGTATTATAAGCCGGACAAGATTTCATGAAATGTTCTAATTGTTCTGTATTGTATTTTTCTTTATCCTTATATCCGTTAGCAAAAATACAAATTTTTCTTTCCATTTCTAGAGGAGAACTTACAAGACCTTCTGGCCCAAGGAAGAAATTTAATATTTTATTTGCTGCATTAAGCGTTTGTAACCTTAACTTACTGTCATCGAATAGACCTTCTAAAGGTTTACCTATGAGAGTTAAAGTCTCTTCTGAATGAGTTAATCCATTTATATATTGTGCAAGACGCGTTTCAAAAAAACGTCGTGTATCATTATTTTTATGATCCAGTTCTTTAACTGATTGACATATAGAGCGAACATATTGCTCATAGCCGACAGGGAAACCATCTGGTAAAGTAAGTTCTTGAAAATGTTTTTCAATCGACTTCAAACATTCTTCATAGTCAATAAATAAATAGTCAGCAGCTAATTTTTGGAGGAATTCTTTTGATGCGAGTTTATTTGATTTTAAATAGCCAATGGTTATAACAATAAAAATGGATTGATCGACGTTTTTTGTAATAATGTTTAAATATTGTTGATGCGTTATTTTGGCAGGTATGTAACTTTGATCACCAATAAAAGGCCTAAAACCAGGTAGCAAAGAATCAAATGATAAATCAGTAAGCTGTGAAAGTACTGGCATTTTCACTTGGGGTTCAGTTTGACCTAGTAATTTTGGTAACAACTCCTTTTTTGTACGCATGCTTAAACAAATACCTGATCTGTCTTTTGATGATTCTGGTATGGATTGAAACACATTTAATAGGAGAGAAATTAAAGGTTTTGCTTCTTCTTTGGCAAGCTCTACTTGAACATAACCTAAGATTGAAGAGTTCAAAATAGCGAGAGGATCTCGTTTGTGTAAATCTAAAAGCTTTGTATAGTGATCAAAGTTTGATAATTCATATAGATCTAGCTCTATCATAAGCTCTTTAAAAAGAGCTATGTTTTTGGTCAAAATCGCCTTCAAAAACATTGCCCTTAAATGCTGTTTTTGATCTTTATTATTGCCATTAATTTTATCGGTTATAAGAGAAAAAAGCACTTTAATTGGCTCTCTCTTTGACAAAGGCTGCAATGTATTTCCTGCTGATGCCATTTGAATCATAGGAGTTGACGAGCTACTTAAGTTTGGTTTTTTAAAAAAAATATCGTGCTCGTCATTTATTCCTTTTTCTATTTTGATATGTGGTTTTGCAACGAGCTCTCTTGTCTCAATAGAAGATTTTTCAACAAGTGTTCTCGCTTCAATAGAAGATTTTTCAACAAGTGTTCTCGCTTCAATAGAGGATTTTTCAACAAGCGCTCTTGCCTCAATAGAGGATTTTTCAACAAGCGCTCTTGCCTCAATAGAGGATTTTTCAACAAGCGCTCTTGCCTCAACAGAAGATTTTTCAACAAGTGTTCTTGCCTCAACAGAAGATTTTTCAACAAGTGTTCTTGCCTCAATAGAGGATTTTTCAACAAGTGTTCTTGCCTCAACAGAAGATTTTTCAATAAACACCGTTGTTTTTTCAGCTGTTTGCTGTATCACTGGAGGAGTGCTATAAGGTACTTTCACTAATTCAGTAACATCTGATGTAGTTTCCTGAGGGGTTTTATTTAATAATGAAAGAATATCTTGATAGCTTCGCATGTACGCACATCACCCATGACAATTTTTTCGCGTACTATACATCGAAAAGATTAAGAGAAAATTAAGCACTCAGGATGTAAAACATCTTGATTGATAATAAAGTGTTCATTTGCTATTCTTTTATAATAAATTCAAGCTGAAAAAAGATATAAGTAGTTTATTGACAGAGCAACCAAGTCTTTGTACTCTTTTTGCTTTATTTGAGATTATTTATTACTTGGTTGGGGTGAAAATGGGTGATGTCGCTGAGGTTCGGTATGTAAAAAGCAATAATGTTGAGCCCGAGTTTCTTCATCTTGTTGACTCAGTTTATAATAACGCCTACCAACAAGTAGATGAGACCCTTACACGATGTCCGCATTTTATTAATAGAGTCATTACTCCAATAAATCAATCTCTTTTATCCTCAATACTTTCTAAAAAAACAATTGATTACACGATGTTAAATATTCTTGTCAAATATAATGTTTCATTTACCTATCCTATTAATATTATGGGAGATACGCCTCTTGAACATGCGTGTAAAATGAGAGAATTATCTTTGTTCGATTATTTGGTAAGCCACGGTATATCAATTTCGGAATCAGCAGCTCACAAGTTGTTATATAAAGCTAAAGATATCAAAACGATTAACTGTAAAGAAATTTTACAGCTTTACTCTATGGTTATGAAAATGGGAGGAATGCCGATAGTTGCTGAAATGAAAGATAGTGAGGGGCATACTTTTAAAGCTAAGGCGCAGCAGGTCTATCTAACAAATAAATCGCAGGGCATTTTGCGATACGACTTGTGGCGTTTACTGTGTCTGGCTGAAGAATCTTGTGCTGCGCGAATTGAAATGAATGAGGGAAGTAAAACTTTAGAGAATGAACTTTCACGCATTGTCGAGCGTTTCCATGAAAAAGAAAAATCAGATATTTCTTTAGGAGACTCAATAGTGTCTCTATTTAACGCGGGGGGAAGACATGTAGAGTCTTCTGGTTACTCGGTTCTTGAGACTCAAAAAAATAAGCCCCCTATTTAAAAATAAATTATATCTTCCTGATCTCCAATTGGAAGAGAATGGAGATAATTTGAATGAAAAATTAATCGTATTGTATTTTGAGCATCATAGATTCTAAGGTTAAGCCAGGTCCAAAAGCACAGCTAAAAATATGTTTTGCCTTATCCAGATTATTTAACTTATCCCAAATATTTTTTAAAACAAATAAAATCGTTGCTGAGGACATATTCCCATAATTTCTTAATACATTGTAAGAATGTTGATTGTCCTGAGCGGTAATCTTTAATGCTTTTTCACACGCTTGCAGAATTTTAATACCCCCTGGGTGAATTGCGTAAAAATCTATATCATTAAAAGAATAATTAGATTGCTTTAACAGTTTTTCTGTAAATATTAAAATGCCAGATTCAATTGCTTCAGACACGTATGCGCTTAGTATGATGTCAAATCCATAGTCCGTAATAGTCCATGCCATCTCCTGGCTAGTTTGTGGAACCAGATCACAATAAAAGGACTCTATATTAAAACATTTGGGTAAATTCGTTTTCCCCTGAATCAATGCTGCTGCAGCTCCATCAGCAAAAATAGCATTCGAAATTATATTCTCTATATTGAAGGTATCTTGAAAATGTATTGTACAAAGCTCAACGCATACTAAAAGTACATTGGAGTTAGGCTCTGTTTGGCAGAATGCATCGGCTACTTTTAAGCCATTAAATGCTCCATAACAGCCCATAAAATTAATCGCCGTACGTTTTACAGATGGGGACAAATTAAGTTTTTGGACAATTTCAATATCAATTCCAGGAGCATACATGCCTGTACAACTGACCGTAATTAAATGAGTAATATTTTTCCTGTCAAACTCAATGCTATTTAAGCAATTTTCGATGGAAGTTATGGCTAAGTTAAGGGCATTATCTTTATATAAATTCATTCTTTGGGACGTAGATGGAAAACTTTCTTTTGGAGTATTAGGGAAAAATTCAAATTCTCCTGGTTGTTTACAATAGTCTGTTAATACACTATATCGGGTTTCAATTCCTGAAGATTTATAAATTTTTTTCAATACTTTTTTTTGTAGTGCATCAAGATGAAATCCTATGGAAATAAGATCCGCAATCTCATCTTGTGTTCGCATAAATGGAGGTGTTGCTATACCAATTGCAGTAATTTTTGATTGCATTTTTTCCCTTTTTTAAATATCTCCTTCAATATAAACAAATTTATTACCGCTTACGAGTTTATTTAGAGCTGTAAATCATTTATTGCAATGTTTAAGTATACAATGCAAAATAAAAATTTCTCATTATTAAAAATGAAATGGCCCAATTTAAAGTACGATCAAAAGAAAAGGAAATCATTGATCTAGGTCAGGATTTTTATACACCACAAGAATACTCTCACTCTTTAAAAAAATTATTTAAAATTAATAGATTGATGGGTATTTTTAAACGTACGGTCAATGTGCTTCAACAATTCCCCTCTGACTCAGTATTGACGGATGTAGGATGCGGTGGCGGCTTATTCTTACTAAATCTTAGTAAATATTACCCTAAAATGCGCATGCTGGGGTTAGATATTTCTACAGAAGCGATTAAACTTGCAGAAAAAGAAGTACTGGAATGGCAGCTAAAAAATGGAAATACCTTAGTCGAGTTTCAGTTGCAACTGCAGCCAGAGCTCGAAATCAAAGAAAATATAGATATCATTTTACTCAATTTGGTCTGCCATCATCTGGATGATGAAGAATTGGTTTCTCTCTTAATCAAAGCCCATGAAACAACGCATAAGGCAATGATAATCAATGATCTGCATCGCAATTTTATTGCTTATTGGCTTTATAAAATGATCAGTCCTTTATTTCGCAACCGACTTATAACCCATGATGGTTTACTATCAATTCAAAAGAGTTTTACCAGAAAAGAATTGGAATTTTTATTGCAACAAGCACGTATTAAAAATTATCAAATCAAATGGCGCTTCCCATTTTGGTGGAGTATTCTTATTTTAAAATAGTATGGATTAAACCCTATGACTCTGGATGCGCTTGTCATTGGAGGAGGGCCTTCTGGCGTAACTACTGCATTATTACTTGCTGACGCAGGTTGGTCAGTTGGGCTGGTCGAAAAGAAAAAATTTCCTCGTAGAAAGGTCTGTGGTGAATTTATATCTGTTACAAGTTTATCCCTTTTGCAAAAACTTGGGATGGAAGAGTTCTATTTGATAAATGGGGGACCGGAGATACAAAAAGTCGGCTTATACGCCGCAGATGTTATATTATCTGCAAATATGCCTCCATCTAAAACATCAAAAAATTTATGGGGAAGGGCACTAGCAAGAGAGTATCTTGATACAGAATTGATGAATAAAGCCAAATTAAAAGGAGTACAGGTTTGGCAACCTTGTGAAACACTGTCATTACATCGATCTAAAGATGGATTATTTATCTGTTCTGTAAAAGAAAATAATAAAACAACAGAAATCATGACTTCTCTAGTTGTTGTTGCAAATGGCTCATGGGAAAAAAGAATTGGGCAATCTGAAGATAAAATACATCGGCCGTCCGATCTGTTGGCATTTAAAGCACATTTTAAAAATTCCAATTTACCTATAAATCTGATGCCTTTACTGGCTTTTCCTGGCGGCTACGGAGGAATGGTTCATAGTACGAAGCAAAAAGTCACACTTTCATCTTGTATTCGCCGTGATGTGTTGCATGATTTACGCTTGAAAAACCCAGGTATACAAGCAGGGGAAACAGTTTATGAATACTTATTAGAGCAATGCCGTGGGGTTAGGGAAGTACTTTGTTGTGCCGATCGTGAGGGGAACTGGTTGGCAGCAGGACCAATTAAACCTGGCATTCGTAACTGTTATCAGGATGGTATTTTTTTCGTTGGTAATAGTGCAGGTGAAGCTCATCCTATTGTAGCTGAAGGAATTAGTATGGCCATGCAATCAGCATGGTTACTTGCACACTGTTTAATTCAATTTAAATTGAACTACCTTAAGGAAAAGAATCATTTTGATGATGCAGGTGCATATTACACGAAGCAGTGGCGTAAATCTTTTAGCGGCCGTATCCATGCTGCATCATTTTTTGCACAATTAGCCATGATGAAACCTTGGACTAGACTTTTGTTGTTACCTATAATCAAACAATTTCCTAATATTTTAACCTTAGGTGCGCGGTTCAGTGGTAAAATACAGCACGTCGTGCCAACAAATGAAAATTAAAGTGGGGCGCACAATTTTTTAATTTTAGATTGGGAATTAAATATTAGAATGAGTTGTATCGATATAAATATTGAAACATTAATATTGGTTACCATTTGGGAGCAGCCTTGTGTTTTTCAAGGTTGTTTCAAAATTTCCGCGCTTCACTCTCAGCGTGAACAGTATTTTCTTTTTCGCAACGAAGTAAGTAATTCGCAACAAACGGACTTTATTAAGCATGAATTTTGTCCTGATAATTATCGATTTACTCATTTTTACAATCAAGAACAGAAGATCGAGCTGGATGAGGAAAACGAGTCCCAGGTATTTGCTTTATACATATTAAACTATGCACTTTATGTCACTGTAAAAGAAATGCTGAGCAAAAATCACCAAAGGCAGCACTTTCTTTCGGTAGATGATGCATTTTTGGACTCTCTCATTGGCAAGATAAAACCCATTTTAAATAAAGAGCCGCAGTGGAATGACTCAATGAAGGAAATAGGTTTTGCTGTGGCTATGGACTTTTGTCCAAAAGAAGAAATGGGCAAAACTGCAGTACATACACTTTTATCTGGATTTATGAGTCATGGATTGTGTGATAGGGAAGGGCACTGATCATACTTCGAGAATCGCGCCCCATAGTTTTAAAACTATAGAGCGATCAATAACGAAAACTACAATCTGTTATACTTTTTTACATTTTAAATCCTTCATGTATCACTTCTTCAGCATCGCTTATTTCGGATGATAAGCCATTTGGAGTAATCCCCCAGGGTTTTGCCTTTGACTGTCTGATAGGCAGTCCACCTTCATTTAAAACTTCACTAACAAGAGTGGTGCAATTATAAACCTCAGTATTCGATTTTTTCCCTTGAGATGCTCTGCGGTGCATTTCGATATCTACAGGATCATGAGAAATAAAAGCGGAACTGTCTTTAAAAAATCCTAAGACATTCACGTTAGGAAATAATTGATAACCCACTTCTCCATTTTCTACTTTTTTCTGAGTTTTCTGAATGTGTTTACTCATTTCAGTAGTATTTAAATCTTTAAAATGATAAACCTCGTCAGGGGGTAAAGGTTTTTCTTGCTCGCTTATTATCTTTGACGGATTATCCATATCTATAAAACTTGTATTTTTAGAAGCACCCAAGGTTTCCATATCTTCTGATAAATTAGTGGCTAAATATGCTGGTAAAGGTAAAATGGAGGTTATACCTGTTGATGGGATCCCCTCAGGATGAATACTTGCATACTCGCCAGGATCTTCATCTTTCATCTTTGGCTGAGATCCACCTACTTGTATGGCAGCGTGTCCTACTTTGTCTGCAGTCATATTCCAAATAAATACCCAGGTATCTTTGGAATGTTCAGAAACCTTGGGTTCATGAGCAGAAGATTCAACACTATTAGGAATACTTTCTTTATCCTTCTTAAATGATGATTCGGAAGAACTATTCGTACGGTCTTGTTTTTGGGATTTTAGAAATGCAAACATAACAATCCTTATAAATTCAGAGAGATTACCTATACAACAGAGGGATTATAGTCAGGTATTAAAATTTTAATCAAGTGGATATATATTGTACACCATATATTTAAAATATGGTGTACACGTTTAACCTTATATCTTATGTTCTTTCATAAAATTGTCTTTATCTACTTTAGTAAAGCCATGTTTTTCTAGTTCTGGAGTAAAGAAAGTGGGTACTATAGGATTATTAAAATTAAAACCTGCCCTTTTTAAAACATGGGTTACCGAACTGGCACAGTTGTCTACACGCATTTTTGGAACTTCTGGATGGTCATTATCAAACACATGGATACCACACATATCTTCTGGAGGATATGCTCCAGTCTCTTTCTTATGTTTCTCTATGACTAATTGTGCTCCAGCAGCTCCTTGCGTAAGCTTTTTAACACCGTTCGCTATTGGGTTGGCTTTTCCAAAAACGGAGTACATTCGATGTCCTTTTTTCACATCTTCACTAAATTCAGTATGACCTTGTTTTGCTTTCTTAAATTGCTCTTTAGGCACAGATGAAATTAAAACATGATCAGCTTCTTTAACGTCTTGTACATGGTCTGGAGCAAGTTGCCCTAGTACAGGTAATGATCCAAAGGTTATTCCATTGAAGAGACTTCCAAAGGGTCCTGGATAAAAACTCGTAGTATGAATTTGTGTTTGCTCACCTTTTTTCTTAATAAGTAAAGCAGTCACATGCCCTGGACCATTTTCCTGATTGGTTTCTTTTACACAAACACCAATTTGATATTCTGTTTTAGTTTGTTGTTGCGTATCTTTCGAGTACATTTTTACAACCTCATGATTTTTGTCTACGAGGTATCCATACCGAGTTTTAAATTCACTTTGATTTGAGATTATACAGGGCGAATATTAACAAAATATTAACAATTTGATCATTTATTGATCAAATTGTTAGATTTGTTGCATCTTAATATCTTGTGATCATTTAGACAAGCAGAAATGAGACTTGAGAATATAATTACTAAAACAAAAACTAAACTTATGTTTTTTTATTTTAGATAAATATAAATAATGTGTAGCTATATTATTGTGGTTCCAACAATATAACAATGGTTATCGAAACTGCTCTTGAAAAAGTTATTAATGATTATGCTCTAGCAATAAATAATCTGGCCACTTGGACGATTAATTATACTGACGTTGCTTTAAAGCAATTAAAGAAACTAGATAAAACGATTGCCAAAAGAATTCTTACTTACATGGATACCAAAATAGCACCACTTCCAAATCCACGAACGACTGAAAAGGGCTGTCTTTTAACAAAGTAGGTTTATGGCGTTGTCGTATCGGTGATTATAGAGTTATTTGTCAGATTAATGATGAATCAGTCACAATCTTGGTTCTTGAAGTAGGGCATAAGAAAGAAATTTATGAATAAAATTTATCCGTTTGTTATGGGAATAATCTTGTATCTTTTAATTTTCATTGCATTAATATCTTTTGTTTTTACTAACCCCGACTCCTCATATATAGGAATGGTTATAACTTCAATATTTGGCATAATGGGCTCTTGTTGGTTATTTGGAATTGTTTAATTGCTCTTTTAACATTTCTACTTTTTGTTCTTTTTCTTTGATAATTCGTTCCAGAGAGTTAATTTTTTCTTCTAACATCTTATTCATGATGCTTTCGGAAACTTTCTCTGGATTACTGATCTTTTCTCTCTCCAAATATTTCTGTAAAAGATGAGGATATTGCATAAGAAAATCTTGTTTCTCTATATAATTAAAACCGTTATTCTCAACATGAACAAAACGATGAAAAACAAAAGTCTGATTATTTTGATAATCAGACCTTACCTAATTATAGTATGGGCGGATTCAACTCGCTAATGCAACTAGCTTTTTTGGGCAACCCAAACAGTTGCTCCTCCA
>NZ_LBAW01000023.1 GCF_001648595.1 Legionella bozemanae
AAACCTCACTACATTAGAACATATTGCAATCCCGGATGAGTCCATATACAAGTTCCGGAGCAGTAGGCCATATTGGAATACGATGAGAATGACAGAAATTATTACCCAACTTAAAAACAACGGCGAAGTTATAAGCGATAATACACTAACTCATATATCACTTTTACCACATAAGCATTTGATTACGATGGGTACTTATTTTACCGATGCAGCTATTGATCAATCGGAAATAGAGGATGTGAGAGAATTTACGGTTTTAGAGCAAATTTAGATGTCAAACCGTAAATTCTGACACGGATGGGGTCGCTACCCCAATATCCATCAAATTAGCTCTATTAATTTTTTTCTTTATGATCGTTTTTCTTTGCTTATCTATCCCATGCAATTGGAATATATTTTTTGCTAAATCAATACCTACAAGGCTAATATTATTCATTGGATTCTCTCTTAAATCGTTAAATCAGTTATCTTGGCCTAAGCTATGGCCGATTAAAAGAGGATGAGTCCATCACATTGCGCCCTGATGCAAAAATATAAAATATTAGATTGGAAAGTCCCCTATGACATCATTATATTTATCTTGTGCATCAGCTAAGCTTAATTTTGAATAAATTTCCAGAGAGTCTCTTTTCGCATGTCCGGAGTAAGGTTGAATAAAAGCATCATCAATATTTTTTTTCTTAAGCCAAGTAAACAAAAAATGCCTTAATTTATGAGATGAGATAGAGCGTTCAATACCGGCAAGCTTAGCATATCTCATCAGAATTTTTCTAATTCCTCGATCAGTATAGTGGCGACGAAATCCTGACTCAAATAAAAAAAGTCTATTTTCATTTTTATATTGTTTTATATGAAGTGCTAAAGTTTCTTTAAATGCTGGTGAAAAGGTACAACTCTATCTTTTTTACCTTTGCCTTGATTAATTTTTATTCGGCAATTAGTTAAATCAACATCAGCTAACTGTATATTAATTAACTCTTGACGGGACATAGAGAAAAATTGAGGGTGGAATTTAAATTGAATTAAAAATAAACAGGAAACGGTCCTTTTCGTCAGGGTCCCGGCCGAACCTCAATAAAACCCTCTAAACTTTATAAAGACTAATATCCTCTTTTAGATGTTTAACAATATCATCTAAATGATGAATAAATGTCATCATCTCTTCTATGCCACTAGAAAAAGTTGCGGTAGCACGATTAATTTCATTCATACTCTCAACGATTTGCTCAATTCCAACTGCTTCTTGCCTAACAGACACCTCAATGTGTTGGCTTGAAATCGATGCTTCACTAATCATTTTACTTAGCGCATGAATAACGTCGCCTGCTTTCTCAATGAGCTTAATTCCTGAATCAAGAGTGTTAGCTCCTTCCTCGGTAACGATGACCGCTTTTTCAGTGCTACACCGTATGTCCTCAAGAATTTTTTGCACCTGCACTGTGGACTGTTCTGATTGCTCTGCAAGGTTTCTTACTTCAGTTGCCACTGCGGCAAAACCTTTTCCAGATTCTCCTGCTTTTGATGCTTCAATTGATGCATTCAATGCTAACATCTTGGATTGTTGGGCAAGCGTATTTACTACTAAAGTAATTTCACCGATTTGTTGCATATGGTTACTTAAATCAAGAATAGTTTGCGCAATAAGCTTCATCTTTTCTTCTGCAGCCCTAATACCCAGAATGCTTTGTTCTACAGATTGAGCACCTCGCTTTCCCTGTTCATAGGTATTTTGAGCTACTTCTCGTAAAACCTGAGCTTTAGCCATAGTTTTTTTGGAACTATTGTCTATTTCTTCTAATGAAGCACTGATTTGATTAATCGCAGATGCTTGGGAACTAATTTCTTTTGCTTGTTTATTAGCAGAAGTGAGTACCGTTCCCACCATTGTAACGATATCACTGCTCGCTTGTGTAATTTTTTTTGTTATCGATGAAAGCCTATCCGTCATGGAATTTAAATCTCGACCCAAATCTTGTAATATTCCTTCATTTTCTATTTCAAGACGATGGCGAAGATCACCGGAAGCAACTTTACTGCTATGTAGACTAAATTTTTTCGAAGAATTAATCAGTGTTTCCAATAACGCTCGAGTCTCCTCCTCTTGGTTACGAAGCATTTCTTCATTCTTTTTTATTGCATCTTGCATGATTTTTAGGGATAAAAGCAGCTTGCCTAATTTATCTGACGATAGGATTTCAATTGTTACGTTTCGCTCTCCTGCAGCAATTCGCTCAGCAGTATTTATTGCATTATCCAGTGGAATGGATAATGCTCGCTGAGTCATATAAGGGACAATCACTGTTAAAACAATTGCTAAAATCAACAGCCACAAAGCGGATTCTTTTAAAGAAATTAAATTCTTATCTATTTCATTTATATGGGATTCAATTTCTTTGGATAAGTCTCTAAATAGCCCCCCTTCTCTTTTACCCGTTATCTCCGAATAAGGACCAACAATGAGATCTATCATTGATTTTTGAATGGCTCGTGTTTTGTTCCTGCTATTCTCTACATTATCTGGATTATTAGGATCTCTTGGAGCATTTATTATTGATAGTTGAGCTTGATGCAACGATTTATAAAGCTGTTGAAGCTTTTTCCATTTATGTTGTATTTCTTGATTATCTAACACTTGGATTACTTGATCACCCTGGACTCTAACTTGATGAATTTCATTCCATATATGGTCAAAATAAGTCTTATCTTTTGGGTCTCCTGTCATTGCCCAATGCTCCAAAATGTCTTGAGCTTGATAAATTTGGGAATCAAGAATGGGCGGCAAATTCTCATTTTGAATTTTATGACTCAGGTGGATTATATAGTTTACTTTGGGCACTAAAAGGATAATCAATATTAATAAAGGTAATCCAAGAGTCATAAATCCAATAAACAATCGGGTACCCAATGGAATCACAAAACGTCGTGGGATTACATCAGTGTTCATTACCACCTCCTATTCAGCACGAGATTTCAGAATCTCTCTGCTCATTATCACCTCACTAAATTCATTAATAGAATTTTTCAGGTGGTCATTCCAAAAAATAATACACAACGACCTGTATTTTTACTTAAGTCATGTTCAATTAATTTAAAAATCAGAATCGATTTCTTTAATATTCAATACCTCATTGTCTATAATGTGTAATAAGTTCATTCAGAAAGAAAATATATGACAAAACATACCTTATTAAAAAATTGGAAATATTGTTTTTTAATTTCTGTCACTTTATTATGCTCCTGTGAACATTATTTCTCTAAGGATGACTCAAAAAATAATGCATTCGTTAATAAATCGTTCATTGGATATCATCCTCATGGACATGGGCATGGGCATCATTAATTCATTGACATGACAAAGAAGAGAAATTTTGCGCAATCAGAAAGCCTATCAATGCAATTGAAATGATACTCCATGAAAAAAAATAGCGGCCAAGATTAGGAGTATGATTAAAAAAGAATAAAAGTGAATGGTTTTCTTCTGTTTTTTGAGAAAAACCAAAACACCTACAAGTACAATACCCAACACCCCTAGCAGTAACCAAGTCCATAGATTCATTTCCATATTTAGTGTTCCTGAACTTTCTTGTTATGTAATTCATGCACATGCTCCCCGTTACCACCAAAATCCCCAGCATACAGACCTTCAGGATGAGCCTCTTTGGGGATTGATTGAGTCGAAGTACAAGACACTAACGCCACTCCCCAAAAAATAATGCTCATCGCCAAAAACAGTCTCAAACATGATGTATTTCCTGTTTTCACTTTATTCCTTAAAAATAGATGCATACAAACTCCTCAATAACAACACAAACAGCTACCTTATTTAGTTTGCTTCAACCGGTTTACTGAATCAATTAGTTTTAAAGCGTCTTGTGATGTAAAAGGCTTCACACACTGCATTGTATCTGGTTGCATTCCATCTATATGATGATTTTTCGTCAATATCACGACAGGCGTTGTTTGGTTCAACTCTGAATGCTGTTGAATATGCATAATCAATTCCTGGCAGTTAAATCCTTGCGTCAAATTCTTATCAATTAAAATCACATCATAACGCCTCATTAAGGCCAGCTCCAAACCGGAATTCGCATCGCAGGCCATATCCACCTTATGATTCAATTTCTGCAGTTGCATACGCATTAGAATGCGTTCGCCCAATGAGTCATCGACTACTAGAAAATGTAACGAATCAGCCATAAGACACCTCTTACTGCATTCTTGAATCATCGACTCCTCCCTCTTTCGATATTTCTTAAGCCTCTTGAATGTCTGCATGTCCTTTATGAGAATTCAAAAGCCGCAATCCATTTGCCACAACGATTAAACTAGCCCCCATATCTGCAAAAACAGCCATCCACAAAGTAGCAATGCCTCCAAGCGCTAAAATAAAAAACACTCCTTTAATGGCGATGGATAAGCTAATGTTTTGTCGAAGAATTCTTGCCGTATTGCGGCTTAAATCAATATATAAGGGCAGCATGGCCAAATTATCATTCATCAAGGCTACATCAGCCGTTTCTAATGCGGTATCTGTCCCCTTACCCATTGCAAAACTAATGCTTGCTTTAGCCAAGGCCGGCGCATCGTTAATACCATCGCCCACCATGCCTACCGTTTGATACTGTGCCAAGAGTTGATTAATTGCTTGCAGTTTATCTGTAGGCAATACATTGGCCTTCACTTCATCAATACCTACCTGTTTGGCTATCGCCTGTGCCGTTACTGCATTGTCCCCGGTCAGCATTGCTGTTTTTATCCCTTGCTCATGAAGCCTTGCAATAGCCCACTGACTGGATTGACGCAACGTATCAGCCACCGCAAACAGAGCAAGCACCGTAGTGTTATTGCTTAAAATAACCGTGGTTTTTCCTTCTTCCTCCAATCGTTTCAGCTCTTTTTCTATTTCAGGATTGCAAACGTGATTGTCTTCAGCCAGTTGATGATTCCCTACATAAAACAGGTCCTCTTGCACCAAACCGTGCACGCCACGACCAGGGAGCACCGCAAACTCATCAACCTCTAATAAAGCAGAGTCGGGCTGCTCTTGCTGCCAATAAGTCACTAGAGCATGTGCTACAGGATGCTCTGAATGGCTATCAAGGCTTGCAGCAATGAGAAGCAACTCGTCTTTTGTTCTACGCTTATCATGAACAATAAAATCAGTCACTACTGGTTTACCTTCAGTTAAGGTGCCCGTTTTATCTAAGGCAATTAATTTTAACTCATGCCCAGTTTCTAAATAACTTCCACCTTTAATTAAAAGCCCATGCTTGGCGGCAGAGGCTAAGCCGCTCACCACCGTCACCGGGGTCGAAATAACCAAAGCACAAGGGCATGCAATCACTAATAAAGTGAGCGCTTTATAGATCCAGTCATAAAAAGGGTAACCAAAAACCAACGGCGGAATTAATGCAATTAAAACAGCAATCATTACCATAATCGGCGTATAATATTGTGCAAAGACATCGACAAAACGTTGCGTTGGCGCACGCTCTGCTTGCGCTTGTTCAATGGCCTTCCCAATTTTGGCAAGAAGGGTATCTCCAGAAGCTTTCGTGACTTTGACTTCAAGCACCCCATATTCATTGAGTGTTCCCGCAAAAACCGTATCATCTATCTTTTTACTCACCGGCATGGACTCGCCCGTAATCGGCGCTTGATTGACCGTGCTTTTACCTAAAACAACGACTCCATCTAAAGGGATACGCTCTCCAGGCTTTACTTTAAAAACAGCGTCTAAGTGCACCCGCTCAATAGGAATCGTTTGCCATTGCCCATTATCCTGTTTTACTCGTGCAACTTCCGGTGCAATTTGCATCAAACTGCGAATAGCAAGTCGTGCTTTATCTAAAGAATAGCGCTCAATACGTTCAGCTAAAGCAAACAATACGGTCACCATCGCCGCTTCAGGCCATGCACCAATAAATACCGCGCCAATAATGGCAATCAACATTAAACTGTTAATGTTCATCGCCTTGGTACGCAAAGCCAACCATCCTTTTTTAAAGGTCGGAGGGCCGCTTAAGCCAATCGCCAATAAAGCAGGAGCAATAATCCAGACTGAAAGTTCCGTATTCAGATAATAGGCCATAATTTCTGAAAACAATGCCAAAATACCCGCTAGTAGAATGATTTTCCAAGAAAAATCAGAGATTGCTTTTTCGCCTTCTTTAGCTAAACGACGAGTACCTTGCGTGCGAACACTCATGCCTAATGATTCAATGCGCTGTTGCAATGCATCAACGACAGGAAGACGATGATGAATCGTGACCTCCTCGGCGATAAAATTAAATTCCATATGCTCAATTTCAGAAACATCTTGTAACTGTTTTCTAATGAGCTGCTCTTCTGCAGGACAATCGAGCCCCGCCACAAAAAATGTTGTCGCAGTTAATGGAGTTGTCATAATGAGCTCCCGCATTGTCCACAAAATTTAGCTCCAGCAGGAATGGATGCACCACAGCGACATGCTGTATTTTGGATTGCCTGACCACATTGCCCACAAAATCGAGCTCCTGGCTCATTGTGAGTTTGACACCGTGTACATATAACTCCCTGAGATTCATTTTGAGAGATATAGTTGTTGTTATGATTTTTTTGCTTATGATGGGAATTACCGTATCCATTTTGATGAGAACTACGATTTTGCCCATGATGCCCATTCAGGTAGCTACCTAGGAAGCGTTTTAAAAGGTTCATGTTATTTCCTCCTCATCTTCAGCAAAATGCCGCAGCATGTCGTCCAAAATACAGCGTACATGCGCATCAAAAATACTGTAATAAATATGTTTTCCCTCTCGATTGGCACTCAGTAACCGTGCAGAACGTAACAAACTTAAATGATGGCTTGCTAAGGGGACGGAAAGGTTTAATTGCTCTGCTAATTCAGACACAGATTTAGATCCTTCTTTAAGACATGTAAGTAGAAGCCGCAAGCGATTGGGCTCACCCATTAAATGCAGTGTATCGCTTAAAGTAATAAGTTGATCGTGAGTTAGCATATTGAGTTCAACAGTTAAATAAGTATTTAACTATAAATATAGCCAACCCCTTGAAATTGTCAAATCTGTCATCGCTTATCAGTCAAAAATCAATCGCATTGCTTAGTTATTGATTATCCAGAGGGTTCTTCTTTAGATGATTCTTGGGGCGTCGTTTATGAAACACATAATACAAACCAGGAAGCACCAATAGTGTTAAAAACGTAGAAGAAATAATTCCCCCAATCACCACCGTCGCTAAAGGTCGTTGCACTTCTGAACCCGTGCCTGTTGCCAGTGCCATAGGCACAAACCCTAAAGAGGCCACTAATGCAGTCATCAGTACCGGTCTTAGTCGAGCCAGTGACCCTTGCAACACTGCATCTTTTAAATAAAATTTTTGCTGTTCATGAAGCTTATTGATAAACGTAATCATCACAAGGCCATTGAGCACCGCCACCCCTGATAAGGCAATAAACCCCACACCTGCCGAAATAGATAAAGGGATACCTCGTAGCCACAAAGCAAAAACCCCGCCAGTTAAAGCCAAAGGAATACCTGTAAACACCAACAATGCATCTCTCGCCCTGCCAAAACTCATAAACAGTAATAAGAAAATGCCAAGTAGCGTCACGGGCACCACAATCTGTAACCGTTGTGAGGCAGATTGCAATTGCTCGAACTGCCCACCCCAGTCTATCCAATAACCACTAGGTATTTTAACGTTCTGTTCAATGCGCAGTTTTGCATTATTTACAAAGGTACTTAAATCACTGCCTCGCACATTGGCACTAACCACCACTCTGCGTTTACCCATTTCACGACTAATTTGATTGGGTCCTTCACTTCGTACCATGTTTGCGACTTCACTTAATGGGATAAAATGCCGCTCACTATCTTTAGATGGTGGAAGTGGTACAAAGACTTCCCGCAATACATCAAGATCAGTGCGGAACGACTCAGGTAATCGTACTACGATATCAAAACGCTTATCCCCTTCAAATAGCTCGCCACCCTTTTTTCCGCCGGTAGCAATGACTATGGCATCTTGAACAGCGCCGACTTGCAACCCGTAACGCGCCAAAGTATCGCGATTAATTACCACCGTCCAAAGAGGTAATCCACTCACTTGTTCGATTTTGACATCTGCCGCTCCAGGTTCTTTTTTAAGTTGTGTACTGATGTTTTCTGCGATCTCCAATAAAGTATTCATATCATCGCCAAATACTTTGACCGCGACATCACTACGAACACCCGAGATCAGTTCATTAAAACGCATTTGAATGGGTTGGGTAAATTCATAATTATTTCCTGGAATTTGCCTCACTGCATTTTCAATTTCCTGTACCAGTTCCTGTTTGGGTTTTTTGGGATTAGGCCAATCCCTGCGCTTTTTTAGAATAATAAAGGTATCAGCAACATTAGGTGGCATCGGATCGGTAGCTACCTCTGCGGTTCCCAATTTGGCAAATACTGCTTTTACCTCTGGAAATTGTTTCACCCGCTGTTCAACCAAATCCTGCATAACAATGGCTTGGGTCAAGCTTGTCCCTGGAATACGCATGGCATGCATGGCAATATCCCCTTCATCAAGGCTTGGAATAAATTCGCTACCCATACGCGATGCAATAAACAAACTCAATATAACCAAGATAACCGCAGCCCCTATAACCCCACGCCGCGCATGAAAAGATCGTCGCAAAATACGCGCATAGCCCATTGCAAGGTAATGTACCAGCCAATTTTCTTTTTCTTGAACACGTCCTCGCAAAAAAATAGCAATCGCTGCCGGTACAAAAGTAAGCGCAAATAACATCGAGGACAGCAGAGCAATAATCACAGTTTCTGCCATAGGCAAAAACATTTTTCCTTCCACACCCGTTAACGTAAGAATGGGAAGATACACCACGGTAATAATAAAAACTCCAAAAATACTGGGCCGAATGACTTCGGTGGTGGCATAAGAAATCACTTTTAAACGCTCTTCAAGCGTTAATAGTCGTTGTGCATTATGTTGCTTTTCCCCTAAATGCTTGATGCAGTTTTCTACGATAATCACCGCACCATCTACTATCAATCCAAAATCCAGCGCACCTAAACTCATAAGATTTGCGCTGATTTTATGAGTCACCATGCCCGTGATGGTCAGTAACATGGATAAGGGAATGACCATAGCAGTAATCAATGCGGCACGGATATTTCCTAAAAATAAAAAGAGAATAATACAAACGAGCAGTGCACCTTCCAGCAAATTGTTTTTAACCGTATTAATTGTTGCATTAACAAGCAAAGTGCGATTATAAACAATAACAGCCTCAACACCCTCAGGAAGCGACTTATTGATTTCTTTCATCTTCTCAGCAACCCGCTCAGAAACTGTTCTACTGTTTTCACCCATCAACATAAACACCGTGCCTAAAACCACTTCTTGGCCGTTTTCTGTAGCTGCCCCCGTGCGTAACTCTTTCCCGAAGACCACTTCTGCCACATCACGCATGCGTATTGGAGTTCCTTCGAAATTGGCAATCACAATATTTTCAATATCCGGGATGTTTTTCACTTGTCCAGGAACACGAATTAGATTTTGTTCGCCATTGCGTTCTATATAACCCGCACCCACGTTGGCATTATTACGTTGGAGGGCTTCAACCACATCATTTAAACCTAAGTTATAACGTACTAGCTTGGAAGGATCGGGCGTAATATGAAATTGTTTTGCATAACCCCCAATCGTATTGACCTCTGCTACCCCTTCCACATTACGCAATTGCGGCTTAATAATCCAATCTTGAATGGTGCGAAGGCCTGTGGGGTTGTACCATTGACTTTTAGGCACATTGGGCTTATTCGTCACCGTATACATGAAAATTTCACCAAGACCTGTAGAAATAGGTCCTAATGTGGTTTCAGCCTCAGGAGGTAATTTGTCTTTGACTTCTTGTAAGCGCTCATTAATCAGCTGTCTTGCAAAAAAAATATTAGTTCCGTCTTTAAAAACCACAGTCACTTGGGACAACCCATAACGAGATAAAGACCGGGTGTAATCGAGATTAGGTAGGCCGCTAAGTGCTAACTCAATAGGAAAAGTGATTCGCTGTTCTACCTCAAAAGGCGAATATCCAGAGGCTTCTGTATTAATTTGTACCTGAACATTGGTAATATCAGGTACCGCATCAATAGGAAGTCTTTGATAATTATAAACACCAAGCGCAGCACTAATCACGGTAAACAACAGAATAAACCAACGATGTTTTAAAGAGAAACGTATTATTTTTTCCAGCATCTTAATCCCTAGTGCTCATGACTTGCGCCTTCCTTACCCAACTCCGCCTTTAGATAAAAACTGTTCTTAGTCACATAATGCTGGCCTGCATCAAGCCCTGATATAACCTCAACCCATTGTTTGTCTCGTTGGCCAAGTTCTACAGGAGTCGCCTCAAAATAATCGCCTTGCTGGACAAATACTACGTCTTGTTCGCCCATGCGTTGCAGTGCCGTAAGAAGCACCGCCACCGGCACTGTTTTTTCTTTGATGATAATATAACCGTTGACATACATACCGGGAACCCATAAGCGTCCTTCATTGGGTAAGACTGCACGTGCCAAAGTGGTTTGACTGTCCTCTATCCCAAGAGGAGCGATGTAGGAGATAGTGCTCGTCGTTTTAGGTTTTCCTTCATCACCAATTACATCAATAGTCATTCCCTTTTTTACTAGCGGGGTTTCTTTGCGATATAAGGTAAAGTCAGCCCATACATTGGTTAAATTCGCCACATCATAAATGGGTTTGTTATTTTGAGCCAATTCGCCATTCGTTGCATATTTTTGCACTATAGTTCCTGTGATAGGTGCATTAATATTGTAATTTTGTAAACTTTCATTGCTTTCAATTGTCGCTAATAAATCGCCTTTAATCACCTCATCGCCTAAGTTTTTATTCATCAGTTTAATAATGCCTGCATAGCGTGCATAGATAGGTGCCATAGTATCCCGATTAGGCGCAATTTTTCCCACTACTTTTAATTGAGTTTTAATGGTTTGGCTTTCTGCTTTTTCAGTTTGAATATTTGCTGCTTGAAGTATGGCAGGAACTAATTTAAGCCTTCCCTCATACGTTTTATATTGCCAGTTGTAGGTTTTATCTGAAATCCGTAATTGAAGTGACACATCAAATGAATGAGGCTCTTTAATCACCTGATTGCTTTGTAAAAAATTCTCGACAGGCCTAAATGTAATCACTTCCTTCCTTCCGTTAAATCGGGTTAATTCTGCAGTAAGCTGCGATGAATTAGGAGGAATGGCTGTTCCTTCTTGATAAAGATAAGCACGAAAATGGGGTGGCATCCCACGCTCAAAGAGGAACAACTCAAGAGCTATATTGTCTTTTTTAAAAAGACGGCCTCCTTTTGGACCTTTTTCGAACTCTTCTTGAGACTCACTCTCTTGTTTGGTGTCGTCGTCAGCCCCAAATACCGTAGGAGTAATTAGTGTCGACAAAAAGATAATTAAGAATAACAAAGAGACGAATTTTTTTATAAGTTTCATTTACTTTCCTTTGTCGGATGCAACCCTAAAAGACCAGTCAATTGAATGAGTGCTTTATGAAAATCGGCATGAGCTTGTTGGTAATGACGCTCTTCTTCATATAAATTATTTAACGAAGTGGATAATTCAATATAGGTATATCGCCCCATTTGATAACCATCTTGGGCAAGCTTAATTGACTTGCGCGCTAAAGGCAGCAGAGATTTTGTCACCAATTGTGCTTCATACTTAGTTTGCTGCGCCTGTAAAAAGGCATTGTATGCATTTTGACGCACCTCAAGACGCGTCCCTTGAAACTCATAGGTTGTTTGGGAGTATTGTGCTTCCGCAGTCAAAATCTTTCCCTGATTGCGGTTATAAACAGGCACATCTGCAAAGACCGACATCACCGCAGCATTACTGTCGTCATCCTCAAAATGCCGGCTACCCAATTGAATGTTTAAATCAGGCCATACTGATTTTTTAGCCGCAGTAATGGCGGCGCGCTTGGCTTGTAATTGCAGCTGCATTTGCAGCATTTGTGGGCTTTGCGGCACTTTTTTTAATAACTCAGACCAGTTCAACGCCACATCGGGCAAACCTTTATCAATCAAAGGCCTGTCCACACGCAAGCCATTACCAAGTAACCGTGCTAATTTTGCCCGTAAGAAGAGCGCATCACGCCCTGCTTTTTGCTCTTGAATACGTGCATCCCCCAATCGAATTTGCGCTAAGCGCAAATCAAGCTCCGCACCTACCCCGGCTTTAACTCGTTTATTGATGGCAGTCACAATATCCTGATTCAAACGAACAAGTTTTCGGGTCACCTGATACCATTGAACTGCATAAAATGCATCGACATAAGCACCTCCTACAGCCATATACAATGCTGCTTTTTGAACATTTATTTGAGCTAAAGAGGCTAAATAATCTGCATAAGTTGCTTTTTTCAAATACTTAAGACGACCGCCTAAGGGAATCGGTTGTGTTATAGATACGGTCGTTTCTGCGGCCTCATAACTTGAATAACTTCCAGACCCTCCAAAATTTTCCGCAGTTAAAGTCAGTTGGGGATTAGGATACAAACCACTTTGAATAAAAGCACCACGCATGGCTTGTGCTTTATCTATTTCGGCTTGTAATTCGGGATTATTGCGATAAGCAATGCCCAGGGCTTGTTTGAATGTCAAAGAGGTGGCCGCGAGCGCCTCACTCGCTACAAGGCTCATTGCACTCCACATAACATAATAAAATAAATAACGCATTCCCTACCCTATCAAATCCTTGTCAAACCTTATCGTTCCAGTGTACCTTGATTTTGGGCCTTGATACACCTTATTGCTAAAAAAACCAGAAAATCATAGCATTAACTCACTGAAATGATTACCAAACTGGTATACACTGATCTTTATAATCCATTAATTTTTTTATCCTATGTACCTACGATTATTATTTGTTTTTTTAATAATCTTGACTGCCGAACTTAAGGCTCAGTCATTAACTATTGGAATAGTAGCGTATGCCCCGCCGTTTTCAATGAATGCCGACAAAAATCATTTCTTTGGATTTGATGTTGAGCTCATAACAGAGCTTTGTAAGCAAATTAAAGCTCAGTGTCAATTGAAACCCATGCTGTTTGACGAGCTGTTTACAGAATTAAAAGCGAGTAAAATTGACTTGGGTATAGCGGCAATTATCATCACCAACGAACGACAGAAAACCTTTCTCTTTAGTCTTCCCTATCTGGCAAGTGCAGCACGTTTTATGGCCACAAAAAACGACTCAATTACATCTCTTGAAAAACTCAACAATAGATCAATAGGCATTATCAGAGGCTCTCTCTTCAAACAACTCATTACTCAGAAATTTAAAAACAATAGGGTTAGAGAATATCCTTCAACCAATCAACTCATCACTGCCTTAAATCAACAGGAAGTAGATGCCCTGTTGATGGATGACTTTTCGGATGATTATTGGATAACCAATAATAACGCCTTGTTTAAAGGATTAGGTAAGCCCTTCCCCGTCGGCATCGGTTATGGAATCATGGCCAAAATGGATTCTAAGATGCTAATGAACCAAATCAATCAAGCCTTAAAACACATCGAAAAAAATGGATTCTATTTGTCTTTATATTAAAAATATTTTCACACCATACCCATGCATTAATATGAATCACTAACGGTTATCTTAATGCCAACGTTTTAATATAATTTGGCTTAATGGTGTCCGTGACCATGGCCATGCGGGTGATATCCACTAAATACTCGCTTAGGATGTTTATCGTTTTTTGAATCTACTTTGCTAATAAAAGAAGCGCAGGAAGTCAACAAAAACATTAAAGAAATGAGCACTAATACATATGGGGTTACTAAACTAGATTTTTTCATCATTTGCATCCTTGGAATAACTCACTTGCTGTTATTTTTTAACAACATTATTATGGATGAAATAAAAATAAATTGTACTACTTTCATTTATATTCATTCAATATAAAAAACACGGTGTTAAATTGATGAAATTTTAATCTCGTCAACACAGGAGGAGAATATGAAAAAAGAAGTTATTATTTCAATCTGTGGCGGCCTTATTTTTTCTTTAGCCACACAAACAATCCTGGCCGATGAAATTCCCAGTCGCACCTTACCTATGTCTGAACTCTTAAAAATCCTACAGACTCGCGGTTACAGCGCGATAAGAGAAGTTGAATTTGATGATGGTTTATATGAGGTGGAAGCCTTTGATGAGAAAGGGATTCAGCTTATTCTTCGAATGAACCCAAATACAGGGGACTTTATCAACACCAATTCAAAAACCAAGAAATACCCCATCTCAATGCTTGAAGCATCGCAGAGAATTGAAGATGCTGGCTATCATACTATTTTCAAAATTGAAGCGCACGGCAGTCAGTATGAGGTAAAGGCTCTTGATAAAGAAGAGAAAAAAATTAAATTACGCATCGATGCTAATTCTGGCAAAATATATATCCTTGAATAAGAGAATTGGGGTATTTATTCTGCAACCTTTAAAATTTTTCAATAAATAAAACAACCAACCTATTTAAGCTTTAAGAAATTTAAGGATTGACATCCCATATCCTTATCACAAGAGCCATCATGAATCAGCTGATGCTTGCCTCTTGCCCTTATTTAATTGCTGCCTGTTTTTTAAATATCATATATAGGGATGATTGATTCAATGGAAGAAAAGGGAGGAGGTTCTAAGTAATTTATTTATAACATTTAAGGAGAATGACATGGACTATAAAAAGTTGCATCCAATCCTGCTTGGATTGTTTAAAAGCCTGTGAGTGATTATTTGAACATTTGACATAACTAAAATTCAAGGAGGAAAAATCAAAATGAATAAACGGATTGCTTTAGTAACTGGTGGCACAGGCGGTATTGGAACAGCGATATGTCAAGCCATGCATCAGATGGGCTATCAAGTGGTTGCCTGTTATTTCAAAGGCGGTAATCATGATTTAGCAAGAACTTGGCAACAAAAGCAAGCTCATGAGGGATTTGAGTTAGATATTGCCTATGCTGATATTTCTTCATTCAAAGATTGCGAAAAACTAACGGATTTGGTCATTGAAAAATACGGAAAAATCGATGTGCTCGTCAATAATGCAGGTGTTACCCAGGATGCGACGCTGAAAAAAATGACAGAAATGCAATGGCATGATGTCATCAATGCCAATTTAAATAGCGTTTTTAACATGACGAAAACGGTGTTATCGAATATGTTGGATAATGAGTATGGTCGCATCATTACCATTTCTTCCATTAATGGGCGCAAGGGTCAATTTGGGCAGTGTAATTATGCGGCCAGTAAATCAGCATTGTATGGATTTACTAAAAGTCTTGCGCAAGAAGTTGCCAAAAAAGGGATTACTGTGAATACCGTTTCACCGGGATACATTAGAACAGAAATGTTAGCGTCAATGAGAGAAGACATTTTAAATACCATAGTTGCACAAATCCCGGTCGGGCGATTGGGACATCCGCAGGAAATTGCACGATTAGTCACTTTTTTGGCTGACGAACAAAGTGGTTTTATTACAGGATCCAATTTTGATATCAATGGTGGTCAATACATGTAACTACATTTGGAGCTGAGTGTGTTAGATAATCACTTGATGTATTTCGATATTTCTTTCCGCACTCAGTGTTATTCCCAGTAATATTTATATTACTATAAAGGTATGTTAAACAAACTTAGTTGGTTTATTTGGTCAAAGGTATTGCATGAAAACAAGGCATTTTCTTCAAGGGGTTATTGCAATTATTTATCTATGCTGGGGAGGAGTAACCTTTGCTGCTACCCAAAAAGAACCACTCACACTAACAGAAGCAGAACATTTAGCTCTTGACACCTCCCCTGAATTAAAACGTTTCGAAGCAAATAGCCAAGCGTTACAACAGCAAGCCGTCGCCGATGGCCAATTATCCGATCCACAATTACTGGCAGGTACGATTAATGTCCCTACCGATACCTTCAGTTTTACCCAAGACATGATGACCATGGTAGAGGTCGGTTTGCAACAGCAATTTCCACGGGGTCGCTCTTTAAAGATGAAATCCCAACAAACACAAGCGTTAGCGAAAGTAGAGCTTAAAAAAGCCTTTGATCAAGTCATCACCTTGTTACGTAACGTACGAGAAACTTGGTTAGATCTGTATTATTGGACGAAAGCCTTGCAGGTTCTTCACGCCAATCGGTTGTTATATAAGGATTTACTGAAGGTCACGCAATCTCAATACAGTAACGGTAAAATTAATCAATCCGATGTGATTCAAGTGGAATTGGAATTATCCCGCCTCAATGATCAGGAAATTCAAATTCAACAACAACTGGCTGTATTACGCGCGCAACTCGCTCGATGGATTGGAGTTAAGGAAGTTAATCGCTCATTGGTGCTTTCTATGCCCCGATGGCCTAGACCACCACCATTGAACCAGCTACAAGCTCGATTACCCAAACATCCTTTGTTACAAGCCGATGCGGCCAATGTGAAAGCATCCTGTTACGAGGTTGCCTACGCTAAAGAACAATATAAACCAGGTTGGTTATTGGGCGTGAGTTATGGTTTTAGACAGGGAAGAATGCCAGATGGGATGATGCCTCGGTCGGATATGGTAACGGCTCAAGTGACCATGGATTTACCTGTTTTTACCGCCAATCGCCAAGATAGGCGATTAAGCGCCAGTTTCAATCGACTCAATGCGAGCCACTTTGAAAGACAAACACATTATCGAGATTTGCTTCAGGTACTCAGTGCGCAATATGCGACGTGGCAGCGTCTTTCAGAACGTGAAACCATCTATGAAAAGCAATTGCTTCCTGAAGCAAAACAAAATGCCAAAGCGGCTTTATTGGCTTATCAAAATGCAACCACTGAATTAACCACCGTGCTACGCGCCTACAGCAGTCAATTAACCATTCAACTGGAACAAGTACAGATACAAGTTGAGCGCCTGAAATCCCGTGCAACACTACTGTATTTAGAAGGAGTTGCTCTATGAACAAGAAATTACTACTCATAATCGTAATCTCCATTATTTTGGGAGTGTTCCTGGGACGTTGGACAACTAACATCATTACTGGAAAAGCTTCACAAGAGGCAACCAACAAAAAACCACTCTATTGGATTGATCCCATGGAGCCAATGATTCATTACCCAGGACCCGGAAAATCGCGCATGGGCATGGAACTTGTTCCGGTCTATCCAGACGACAACCAAGAAAAAGGTGAAAAAACAACAGTTCAAATCTCACCCTCTGTAGTCAATAATCTTGGTGTACGAACAGTTCCAGTGATACAAACAACATTAGCAAGACATATAGACACAGTGGGGTTTGTAGAGCCTAATGAAAATCAAATCAGTCATATTCATACTTATGCTGATGGCTGGGTGAAAAATCTGGTGGTCAAGGCAGTAGGTGATTCTGTTAAAAAAGGCCAATTGCTGTTGCAATATTACTCACCCCAATTAGTAACTGCCCAAGAAGAATATCTAATTGCCTTGGAAGGTAATAATCAATCCTTAATTACAGCGTCTTATAAACGACTACAAGCATTACACATTTCCGAACAACAAATTCAAGACATCAAAAAAGGTCATCAATCGAATCAATTAGTAGCTGTTTATGCTCCACAAGATGGCATTGTTGCCGCTCTTAATATTCGAGAAGGTATGCGAGTTACGCCGGATGTGGAAATAATGAGTTTAGTTGATCTTGCCAACGTTTGGATGATTGCCCAAATTTTTGAAGAACAAGCCAATTGGGTCAAGATAGGTGACCAAGCCGAAGCACGAATCTCAGCGTTCCCACAAAAACAATGGAAAGGTAGGGTAGAATATATTTACCCTCGATTAGAGCCCATGACTCGCACCGTCAAAGTAAGATTTCGTTTTGATAATCCCGATAATCAATTAAAACCTAATATGTATGCCAGCATTTCTATCCTGGTCAATCCGAAATCCAATGTGCTGAGTATTCCTCTTGAGGCTTTGATTCGAAGTCCACAAGGTGATCGAGTGATCGTGGCCTTAGGTAAGGGACGTTTTCAAGTCCGCCAAGTCAAAGCAGGTATGGAATCGGGTGATCGAGTCGAAATTCTTTCGGGCCTTAAGGTAGGAGAAAACGTCGTTGTTTCCGGACAATTTCTGCTTGATTCCGAGTCGAATTTAAAAGCGGGTTTGGAGCGCTTGGAAACACCTGAAGAAAATGAAAAAAGGATACAATCAACGAACCCCAAAGGACAAAAACCATGATTGCAAGCATCATTCGTTGGTCAATTAACAACCGATTTCTAGTGATACTCGTCACTGTAATGATGATAGTAGGAGGCCTCTACACCATCAATAACACCGTTGTTGATGCCATTCCCGATTTATCGGATGTCCAAGTGATTATTAAAACAGAATTTCCCGGACAAGCACCACAAGTGGTTGAAGATCAGGTGACTTATCCCTTAACCACCGCCATGTTAGCAGTACCCGGAGCTGTTACAGTAAGAGGTGAATCAGGTTTTGGGGTGTCTTATGTGTATATCATTTTTAAAGATGGCGTTGATCTGTATTGGGCACGTTCACGGGTTCTGGAATATTTAAGCCAAATTGCCAATCAATTACCACCTGGAGCACAAGTAGCTTTAGGACCTGATGCAACAGGTGTTGGATGGGTCTATGAATACGCGCTTGTTGATCGCACAGGCCAACATGATTTAGCTCAACTCACCAGTTTACAAAACTGGGTTCTCAAATTTGAATTACAAAAAGTACCTGGTGTTGCTGAAGTAGCCACTGCAGGTGGCATGGTGAAACAATATCAAATTACTTTAGATCCCAACCGATTACGCGCCTACGGTTTGACTCTCGACCAGGTCAAGCAAGCGGTGCAGAGAGGTAATCGTGAAGCAGGAGGCGCCACCATTGAAATGGGCGAAGCAGAATACATGATAAGAGCCAAAGGCTATTTGCAATCCATTCGGGACATTGAGCAAATTCCAGTGGGTTTAGGTAAAAATGGCATACCCATTTTGCTAAAAGAAATCGCTCATATACAACTAGGTCCACAAATACGACGCGGTATGACCGAATTAAATGGCGAAGGGGAAGTAGTGGGTGGCATTATTGTCATGCGCTCAGGCCAAAATGCCATGCAAACCATTGCCGGTGTCAGAGCAAAACTCAATCAATTGCAAGCAAGTCTTCCTAAAGGCGTGGAAATCATTACTACCTATGATCGCTCAAGTTTAATCCAACGAGCGATTAATACTTTAAGGGATAAATTAATTGAAGAATTTATTGTTGTTTCCCTAATTTGTGTGGTTTTTTTATTCCATTTTCGCTCTTCATTAATCATTGTGATTAGCTTACCTATTGCTATTTTACTCGCATTGATAGTCATGCATGTGCAAGGGATTAATGCCAATATTATGTCCTTAGGGGGTATTGCTATTGCCATTGGTGCCATGGTAGATGCGGCCATTGTCATGATTGAAAATGCCCACAAGCACCTAGAGCATAATGCCATTACTTCAGAAAATCGCTGGCCAATGATGCAACAAGCAGCTCTTGAAGTGGGGCCACCTTTATTTTTCTCTTTACTTATCATTACGGTGAGCTTCTTACCTGTCTTTACCTTACAAGCTCAAGAAGGACGGTTGTTTGCACCGCTTGCATATACCAAAACCTATGCGATGGCAGCTGCTGCAGCACTTTCAATTACCTTAGTACCTGTATTAATGGGTTATCTTATCCGTGGCAAAATAAAGGCGGAGCAAGAAAATCCAATCAATCGTGCCTTAATGGCTGTTTACCGACCGATTCTACAAGCGAGTTTGAAAACACCCAAAACAACACTGACAATCGCAGCCTTCATCATGCTTATTGGATTTTGGCCTGTCTCTTATCTTGGTGGTGAATTTATGCCAGAACTGGATGAGGGGGACTTACTCTACATGCCAACCACTTTTCCAGGCATTTCGGCAGGCAAAGCACAGCAACTTTTACAACAAACGGATAAATTGATTGCAAGTATCCCTGAGATTAAAACGGTATTTGGTAAGATTGGGCGTGCTGAAACAGCAACGGACCCAGCTCCCTTATCGATGATAGAGACCACCATCCAGTTCAAACCTAAAAATGAATGGCGTCCTGGCATGACTATGAATAAATTGCGTGATGAACTGGAGTCACGTCTCAAATTGCCAGGGCTTTCCAACGCGTGGGTGATGCCCATTAAAACCCGCATTGACATGTTAGCCACTGGGATTAAAACGCCTGTAGGGATTAAAGTTGCAGGACCTGATTTAAAAACCATTCAATCTATTGGTCAACAAATTGAAACCGTGTTGAAGAAAGTACCGGGCACAACGTCTGTTTTTGCTGAACGAGTAGCCAGCAGCCGTTATGTGACAGTAGATATCAACCGCGTGAAAGCCGCGCGTTATGGGTTAAATATTGAAGACATTCAGCAAATTATTGAAACAGCCGTGGGTGGAATGAATGTGACACAAACGATTGAAGGAAGGGAACGTTATCCGGTTAACTTGCGTTACCCGAGGGAGATTCGCGATTCATTAGAAAACTTACGCTCACTGCCCATTGTCACTCCAACAGGAGCCACCATTCCTTTAAGTGAAGTGGCTAATGTTACGATTACCGAAGGACCTGATATGATTCGCAGTGAGAACGCCAGACTCAATGGCTGGGTTTATGTGGATATTGCAGGACGCGATTTAGGTTCTTATGTGAAAGAAGCTCAGAATATTATTAGGCAACAGGTAAAATTACCCGCTGGTTATTCGTTGGCATGGTCCGGGCAATATGAATATCTAGAGCGTGCCAAAGAACGCTTGTCTCTGGTTGTTCCTTTTACAATAGCCATTATTGCCTTCCTGCTGTATCTCAATTTTCGTCGCTTTGCTGAGGTCATCATCATTTTAGCCACCTTGCCTTTGGCACTCGTTGGTGGCATTTGGCTATTGTATTTATTGGGTTATCACCTATCAGTTGCCGTGGGCGTTGGCTTTATTGCTTTGGCGGGAGTTGCTGCTGAAACAGGGGTCATCATGCTCGTGTTTCTTAATCAGGCCATGGAAAAACAACGGCAAAAAGCGGAGCAAGAACAGCGCACACTCACACGCCATAATGTGTACGACGCTGTCATCGAAGGGGCACTCCTGCGCCTACGGCCCAAAATCATGACAGTGACTGCCATTATTGGAGGTTTATTGCCGATTATGCTATTAAGCGGCACGGGCTCTGAAGTGATGCGACGTATTGCTGCACCGATGGTTGGCGGGATGATAAGTGCCACCATCCTCACTCTGATTGTCATTCCGGTGATTTATCTTTTGTGGCAACGAAAAAAATACTAATAAAAAATTTGAGTTAGGTAATAAAAGAAAAAACTTAACGTTGAAGGAAGTTTGATGGCAATTTCCATAATAAATAGTGGTAGATTCTCGATTAAAAAATTTATCCCGAGTTATATAGAATGATATGTAACCCAATCAAATGTTTCTATTAGTATTACTATTTGACAGGTGATACAAAAGTGTTACACTTATATTAGGCACCAATTTAGGAGCAATATCATGCCTACTAAAAATCCAAGAATAAATATTACTTTTGAGGAATCAACAGCAGGGTTACTTGCCTACCTTGCAGAACTAGAACATAAATCGATTTCAGGCTTGGCTAAAGAACTTATCATGGAGGCATTGGAAAGACGTGAAGATAAAGTATTGTCTGCCATTGCTGAATTTCGTGATCATGCTACAGTAAAAAGAGTGAAGCATGATGACGCCTGGAAGTAAACTGTATCAAATTGAATATATAGAAGATGTTGTTAAAAACGACATGCCTAGTTTGTCAACTTCAGCCAAAAAGCTCATAAAAAAAGCCATCGAAGAGCGTTTGATGGCTGATCCTATCGGTTTCGGTAAGCCACTGCGATATAGCCTTAAAGGACATAGACGTTTGCGAGTTAGTGATTATAGGATTGTTTACCGCATCGAAGCAGAAACAAATACCGTCGTTATTATTGCAATAAAACATCGAAAAGAAGTTTATGATGATTTTTAGAACATTTCTATCCAGACAAGTATCAGACTTATACACCGGCTCCATCACAGTACCAGCTAGAGTGATAAGATAGATAACCTGAGATTCTCCCCTACCTCACTATTACTTCAAAGCAGGCTACGCAACAAAAATCAACCTGTCCTAGTATTTCTATTAACCCTAAATCAAGGTTGTTAACACCATTTATCGCACCATTCGACTCGTTAACTATACAAAAAGCACAGTACTTGACTTCAATTAGCTAGCATAATATTGTAATGTCGGAATGTTAAAAATCATTCCATCTCATGTCATTTAAAAGGAGCTAAAATGAATAAGTCAGATCTCATAAGGATAATTGTTACAAAAAAAATGAAAAATACTAAAGGGCGTAATCTTTGTTGTTGGTAATACCAGTATTATAAAAAGATACCATTCACCTCTGACTTACCAAAACAGCGAATATACTTAATGCCCAGCGCCGCCATGACCACCATACCCACCCGCGCTATGACCTCCATAGCCATCAGACTCTTGTGAACTCTGTTTCACCGCTCCATCACAAGAGCTCAAAAAGGAAGTCGCAAAAACCAGCCCAATGAACACCATAATGATCCTGATTACTTTAAAAAATGACATGAAATACTCCTTCTCTATTAAGACTTTTCCAACTTATTTTTTATAAGTCTTTGCCAACTTATATTGTGCTAAATCCTTCGCAATCAAATCACTGACATCAATCGCATTGGTGACATGACGAATGGTGTTACACGTAATGATTTGCACCCCTTCTATTCCTGATAATAGGGAATAAGAGTCTTGTGCAAACAATGCATGCACCCCAATACAAACAACGGACTTAACTCCTGCTTGGTGTAAATGCTTCACCGTCTCTACCATGGTTCTCGCGGTAGAGATAATGTCATCCACCAATATGGGGGTTGACGATTCAAGCTTAAGTAGATTGGGTACTGAAATAGCCACCTCTTTATCACCATGACGAACTTTTTCCAAAATGACATAAGGAAAAGAACCTTTTTCTGCAATGTCTGCCACCCACTGTTCGCTTTCCACATCAGGGCCAATAATCATGGGCTTCGGAACATGCTGTTTAATCCATGCGGCAATATAGGTTGTGGCATGTAAAACAAAGGTAGGAATCGAGTAAATTTCATCTAAAGAGTGATAGCGATGCAAGTGCGGATCAATCGTCATGAGCCAATCGAATGAAGTGGATAAAATGTCTGCAAAATAGCGTGATGTAATTCCTTCGCCTTCATGAAAACGTTTATCTTGCCGTAAGTAGGAAAGATAAGGGGCAATTAAGCCGATTTTTTGAGCACCCAATTCTTTAGCTGTTTTGGCAAAAAACAACAAAGGCAGTATTTTTTCATCCGGCTGGTTTAAACTGTCCACTACAATAAGGCTGCGATTTTTAACCTCTGAATCAATTTTTAAGTACCACTCTCTATCAGGGAAACGATGAAAAGTGACCCTACCCACCTCCACTTGAAGTGTCCTTTGTAATTGTCCGGCAATTTCTGAAGAATCAAATAATGAACATAACAGAGGCTTCAAGAATTTTCTCCTAAAATAATGATGTCTTGTTTATCGCGAAGTAAATCACAAGCGTAATTGAGCTCCCCTGAGGACTCCGAATGAATTGTAAACAAAGGTTCGCCTTGTTCAACGGATTCGCCGACATGGGCATGGAGGTCAATACCCGCCGATTTCGATTTTGGCGCACCAGCAAGCTTAGCTATTTTTGCAAGCTTTCGATTGTCAATGAGGGAGACTTTTCCTTCCTTTGCAGCCACAACAGGATGAGTAAAACGTGCCTTGGTCAATTCCCTCATCCCACCCTGGGCCTCACAAATGGCCTGAAATTTTTTAAACGCTTTCCCACTCTCCAATATTTGTTTCGCAATGGATTTCCCTAAACCCGGTTGAACTTTCGAAGAACACTCTAATGCAGCACCTGCAAGCGTCAACGCTCGTTCACGCAAATCATTGGGGGCATCAGGCAACCCTTGTAATACTGACATTACATCGCGAGCTTCTAACGACGGGCCAATGCCATGTCCTACCGGCTGCGACCCATCGGTCAATATCGTATGGACAACCAATCCTAACTCGTTACCTACCTCCTCAAGCGATTGTTTCAGAAGGAGCGCCATAGACTGATTCCTGACTTTGGCAGTAGGTCCTACGGGGATATCAATGACTGCATGCGTAGCACCTGTTGCAATTTTTTTAGAAAGAATGGAAGCCACTAATTGCCCTTCACTATCTAAATCAATGGCTCGTTCCACACGGATGAGCACGTCATCAGCAGGACTTAAACTCACAGCCCCACCCCATACGATACAGCCGTTTTCTTGTTCAACCACTTGGCGCATCTTTTGGGGACTTAAGTGGACTGGAGCTAAAGTCTCCATGGTATCCGCAGTCCCCGCGGGTGATGTAATGGCACGTGATGATGTTTTTGGAATCATCAATCCAAAAGCGGCCACAATGGGAACTACAATCAGAGTTGTGCGATTTCCCGGCAATCCTCCCACGCAATGTTTATCGACGACCAGAGGTGAAGACCAGGATAAGCGATCACCACTGTCTATCATGGCTTTGGTGAGTTTCATGATTTCCGTACGGGTTAGACGTCCTGCACTACTTGCCGCTAAAAAAGCGGAGATTTGTACATCAGAAAGACGACCGCTTAACACATCATCAATGATGACCTTCATTTGTTCATAAGACAGTTCTTTGCCATAAATCTTGGTATGCACATAGCTTAAGGATTCCAAGGGTTTTGGATGGGAGACCTGAATTTCATCGCCTTCTTTGGCATGTAAAGACTCCCAGGCGTAATCCGACAAACCAGCCTCACCAGGCTGAAGTAGCTCTGAGGTCACCACATTAAGAGTGGCTATAATAGAGCGCTGACCTAAAGTCACTTGGATACGGGTCTGTACTTCGAATCCTTCCGAATGACAAACATGACAATCCTCGCGCATGTAAATAATAGCTTCGTGATAGGTTTTAATCCCTAAATGTTTTAACCGAAGCCCATGAGAGGTTTGCTTACTCACCACAATTCCTCCGTTTGCAGATAAGAAGGAATGGTGCAAGAAAAACCTAATTGCTTCTCAATCTTCTGTTTTAGCGATTGGGCGCTGTGAGGCTCCCCATGGGTGATAAAAACCTTTTTAGGCGGATTAGTCAAATGAGTTAGCCATTCTAACAATTCCGGGTAGTCGGCATGAGCCGATGTACTGCTCATGACTACGACCTTAGCTTGTATCGGAATAAAACTCCCGTGAATTTTGACTTGCTTCTCCCCATTCACAATTCGAGCACCACGAGTGCCACCCGCCTGAAAGCCAGTAAAAAGTAGGGTATTTTTAGGATTAGGCGCAAAGGCTTTTAAATGATGCAGAATGCGGCCGCCTTGCGCCATGCCGCTGGCCGCTATGATGATTTGCGGCATGTGATGACGGTCAATCTCCTTGGACTCCTCAGGTGTGTTCACATAGGTGGCAACATGGCATAGTCCACGACATTGTTCTGCAGTTAAATGGTGGTCTTCTTTATAAGTGCAGAGTAAATGAGTGGCATCAATGGCCATGGGGCTGTCTAAAAAGACAGGAAGGTCTTTGGTAATTTGCCCTTGTCGTTTCAGTTCATAAATAAAATAAAGAAGACTTTGCGCACGCCCTACTGCAAACGCAGGAATAACGACTGAGCCCCCTCGTTTAACGGTTTGATTAATCACCTGAGCCATTTGAGGCAAAGGATCTGTGGCATCATGCAATCGGTCACCATAGGTGGACTCCATCACCAGATAATCCGTTTCTTGAATGAAGGCAGGGGCTTTCATAACGGGATCATAAGGACGGCCAATGTCTCCAGTAAATACAATGGAACCTTTTTGGGTTTTTATTTTGACCATGGCCGCACCCACAATGTGACCAGCACGATGATACACAAAACTGAAATCATGGAATAATTGATGCGGGGTATCAAAATCAATGGTTTCAAAATACTGCAATGCAGTATGAGCTTCTTTTTCAGTATAAAGAGGAAGAGCAGGTTGGTGTTTGGAGAATCCATACTTATTGGCCAAGCGGGCTTCTTCTTCCTGCAGATGACCACTGTCGGGTAACAAAATGGAACACAGTGCTTTGGTACCCGGTGTTGCATAAATTTTGCCTTGGAATCCATTTTTGACGAGCAAGGGAAGATAACCCGTATGGTCAATATGCGCATGAGTGATAATCACCGCATCGATATCATGGGGGTCAATAGGTAAAGGAGCCCAGTTGCGTAATCGTAATTCTTTATAGCCTTGAAAAAGACCGCAATCAATCAGGATTTTTTTAGAACCGACGGTCAAAAGATATTTAGAACCAGTAACCGTCTCAGTTGCTCCTAAAAAAGTTAATTTCATCTTGCCTCCGTTAAGTCTGCTGTTTTTTTCAAATCCATTTGGCCCCGCCACATCACATAAACCACAGGAATCACAATTAAGGTCAGCAGTAGCGCTGAAAAAACCCCACCGACCATAGGAGCGGCAAGACGCTTCATCACATCAGCCCCAATGCCTGTAGCCCACATGACCGGTAATAGGCCAATGATGTTAGCAAGACCCGCCATGGCCATGGGACGAATGCGGGAGACCGCACATTGTTGCACCAGCTGAATTAAATCGGGCAATGTTTTGAGCAACCCTTTTTCCTTTTGTTCATTGTAATCGGAATCAAGGTAAGCAAGCATCACGGCACTGGTTTCAGCAGCAACTCCTGCAAGCGCAATCATCCCGACCCAAACGGCAATACTCATGTTGTACCCTAATACATAAAGCAGCAAAAAGCCGCCAAATAAAGCGAAGGGAACGCCCAACATCACCATCAAAGTCTCGGTAATGGTGCGGAAGGTAAAGTAAAATAAAACAAAAATAATAGCTAAGGTCAGTGGCACAAAAATTTTAAGTCGCTCATAAACCCGTTGCATGAACTCATATTGTCCCGACCAGGCCAATGTATAACCTGGAGGCAATTTCACTTTGACTTTGACTGCTTGCTTTAGCTCCTCCACATAGCCGCCAATGTCTCGGCCGCTGATGTCAATGAAGACATAACCCGCCAACATGCCATTCTCATCGCGAACCATGGCAGGTCCTGAACGAAAAGTTAGCGTCACCAATTGCGCGATGGGTACCTCCGCACCACTGGGTGTTTTGACTAAAATACGATTGAGCTTGTCGGGGTCATCGCGCAATTCTCGCAAATAACGCACATTCACTGGGTAGCGCTCACGCCCCTCGATCGTGGTGGCAATGTTTTCACCACCCACGGCCGATTCAATGATGCGATTAACGTCCATAATGGTTAAACCATAGCGAGCCAACTGGTCCCGATTAATTTGAAAATCAAGGAAGTAGCCTCCAGCCACCCGCTCGGCATAAACCGTACTGGTGCCCTTTACTTCTTTGGCCACCATTTCAATTTCTTTGCCAATGGCTTCAATTTTTTTAATGTCGGGGCCAAAAATTTTTATTCCTACAGCAGTCCGAATTCCTGTGGTGAGCATGTCATTACGCGCTTTAATGGGCATGGTCCAAGCATTACTCACACCTGGGAATTGCAACGCTTCATCCATCTCTTTCACCAGGCTTTCATAAGTCACTCCTTTGCGCCAAAATTCTTTAGGCTTTAACTCCACAATCACCTCCATCATATTAAATGGAGAAGGGTCGGTAGACGTTTCGGCTCTTCCCGTCTTGCCAAAAACGTGTGCCACCTCTGGAAATGCTTTTAATTTCTTATCCATTTCTTGAAGCAAAGCCGTCGCTTGCGTCACCGAAATACCCGGTAAAGTAACCGGCATATACAAAATCGTCCCTTCATAAAGAGGGGGCATGAATTCAGAGCCAATGAGTTTATAAAGAGGAATGGTGGCCATAGCCAATACAATGGCAATTCCCATTACGAACTTGCGATACCTCAAAGCAAGCTTCAACACGGGCGCGTACATGGTTTGCATCAAGCGAGTAATCGGATGTTTTTGTTCAGGGATAATTCGACCACGCACCAAAAGAGGCAATAGGACAGGAATTAAGGTGATGGCAAGTAAAGCACTCATGAAAATGGCCAAATTCTTAGTATAAGCCAAGGGCGAAAACAGCCGCCCTTCTTGAGCTTCCAAGGTAAAAACGGGCATGAAGGAGATGGCAATGACCAAAAGGGATGAAAAAATGGCAGGCCCCACCTCTTTCGCCGAATCGATTAACACCTGGGTGCGATCACCTGGGCTTCCTTTTGCTTCCCAATCCGCTAAGCGTTTATGGGCATTATCGACCATGATGATGGCCGCATCGACCATATCGCCAATGGCGACAATAATGCCTCCGATGGACATGATATTCAGTCCGACATGTAAGAAATAAATGGGGATAAACGAAATCAAAATCGCCAGCGGCAAAGTAATAATAGGAATCAATGCCGAGCGAAAATGCCCTAAAAACACAATAATGAGTAACCCAACCACCACCAGTTCTTCAATCAAGTTCCAATTGGCCGTGGAAATCGCTTCCCGGATTAAATGACTTCGGTCATACACAGGAACCATTTTTATCCCTTCCGGGATTGCCGAAGCTAATTCTTTCAATTTATCCTTGATGCGACCAATCACTTGCAGCACGTCTTCACCAAAGCGCATGATGACAATGCCACCCACGGCTTCGCCTTGGCCATTTAAATCGACCACCCCGCGGCGCATGTCCGAGCCAAGCTGAACAGTCGCTACATCACGTAATAAAATCGGTGTGCCATTGGCATTGGTGCCCACGGCAATTTTTTCAATATCCTCAGTAGACTTTATGTATCCGCGACCACGAATCATGTACTCCACGCCCGAAAACTCAATGACTCGACCACCGGTGTCGTTATTACTCATGCGAATTTTTTCAACAATCTCAGGAACCGATAGGTTGTAGGCAAGGACTTTGACTGGATCCAAATTGACTTGGTATTGCTTGACAAAACCTCCCACACTGGCTACTTCAGACACCCCAGGAACCGCTCTTAACCAATAGCGCAAATACCAATCTTGAAACGTACGTAACTCAGCCAGATTGTGTTTGCCGTTTTCATCCACCAAAGCGTATTGATAAATCCAACCCACCGGTGTCGCATCAGGTCCTAATTGTGGGGTGACCCCTTCGGGTAATTTTCCGGCCAGTTGGCTCATGTACTCCAAGACACGAGAACGCGCCCAATAAATGTCAGTTCCGTCCTCAAAAATGATGTACACATAAGAAAAACCAAAATCAGAAAATCCTCGCACAGCAACAACCTTTGGTGCGGATAAGAGGGCTGTTACAATGGGATAAGTGACTTGATCTTCCATCAGATCGGGCGAGCGCCCCATCCAGGTCGTATACACAATGACCTGAGTATCTGAAATGTCAGGCAATGCGTCCATACGGGTATTTTTCAAGGCAATGTAACCCATGAAAGAAAACCCAAGCACAAAAAGCAACACAATAAAACGATTGCGTGCACAAAATTCAATAATCCGTTCGACCATAAAATCCCTTTATTCTAAGGCCAAATTACGCCTCTTTATTAGAGCTTCTTTCCCATTATAGCGGGATAGAAAGTCTATTTATGTTGCATGCCTCCCATGGCCGCTTTTAATTGACTTTCCGAATCAATGAGGAAATTGGCCGATGTAATAATTTGATCGCCCTCTTTAACCCCTTTGATTATCTCAAGCAAATCCCCTGCCCTAACTCCTAAGGTCACGTCTCGCCATTCAATTTTGCCATTGCCATGGTAAATAAACACCACTGCGCGCTCACCTGTGAGTAGAACAGCATTTTTAGGGACCACAAGACGTTCACCCAACGGTACTTTGAGTTCCAGGTTAACATACATGCCAGGTTTTAATTGCTCCTTTTGATTGTCCACTTCAAAGCGAACCTTGGCTGTACGTGTTTTCATGTCAATCGTAGGATAGATAAAATCAAGCTTGGCTTTAAATAATTCATTGGGCAAGTAGGTAAGAGTCAAATCAGCCATTTGACCAAGACGAATATAAGGAAGCTCGTATTCGTAAATGTCCCCTAAAACCCACAAGCGTGATAAATCAGCAATGGTATAGAGTTCATCTCCTGGCTCAATGCGCATGCCCACCAGCGCCATTTTTTTAAGAACCGTACCTTGGATGGGGGAATGAATCGTCATCGTCCGAGTGATTTTGCCCGTACGTCTTAATTGCTCAATGTCTTTTTCGGAAATCCCCCACAGCAACAACCTTTGATGGGCTGCTTGAAAAGCAGACTGCGCACCACGAGCTGCACTCGATGTCGTATTTTTGCTTAATATTTTTTGGGCATTAAGGGCGAGCAAATATTCTTGCTGAGTGGCTACAAGTTCCGGACTATAAACAGTAAACAGAGCTTGTCCTGCTTTGACTTTTTCTCCGGTAAAATTAATGAATAAGTTTTCAATCCACCCATCAAAGCGCACATGAATATGGGCAACACGCCGCTCATCGGCTTCAATACGCCCCACGGTACGGATTATTTTTTCAACCACTTGACGACGCACCGGCTCTGACGTAATGCCAATGGCTTGTAAACGAGCCGGATCAATCACAATCTCATTTTCTTGAGTGGACTGTTTCATGTCCATCTTGCCATGATTATCCATGGCCTGTTGCGCCTGAGTTACCTGCAACAACGAAAGTAAACTCAAAATAACCACACTCTTGATTATTAGCTTAAGATTCATAAGAACGTCCCTGTACTTTCTTCGATTTGTGCAATCGCTTTTTCATGTTCAGCGAGTTCACCGTGCCATTCCAATTCATTTTCTTGCAGCGTCAATAAATTATTCAGCATCGTTAAGAAATCCACTTTGCCAACACCATAGGTGGCTTGTGATGAAGTAAATGTTAAAGTGGCTTGTGGAATGATGGTATGTTGAATCAGATGAATGAGTTTTGCCGAGCGCTCTGCCAACAAATAGGCATTTTTCACTTGAAAGGAAAGCATACGATAGGTGGTCTGCAAATCCTCAATATCCGCATTATACCGCGCAAGTGATTCGCGCACGGCGTTATTTTGTTTTTGCATGAAATAAAGAGGCACAGTGGCTTTTAACAACACTTGATAGCCTTTGGTGTGCATCGCCGTATCATGAAGTCGTCCCCCTTCGATTTCCACATCCGGGAAATACTCCATTTTACTTAAGCGGATGGCTTGCCGTCCTTTTTGAACAGCGCGCTGTTGCATGATTAATTGCGGTGAACGGCTCTTAACAAGGGTATAAAAATACTCTAAATTATGCCCCATGGGCGTTACGGGGAGTGTTCCTGGTGTATCGATTTTAATTTCTAACGAACGATTTAAAAGACGGTTGATATCGGCTTGTAGCGATTCTCGTTGTTGCTTCAATATCACCAGGCGCATCAAAAGACGAGAAATCTCCGTTTGGGCACGATAAATATCTTGTTGGGGTGTTTTCCCTACACTGTAAGTCGCTTCAGCACTCTTTTCCATCTCATGAAGAAGTTCTTGGTTTCTTTGTACGATCTCGATGGATTTATTGACAAAATAAAGATCGTAATAGAGCCGTTTTAATTCAGCAATGACGGCGAAACTAGTGGCTTGGTATTCTGCTTCCGCTCTTTTGGCCTCGAGCGTTGCTATCCTTCCTCGCACAATGAGTTTGCCAGGAAAAGGAATTTCTTGTTGGCCACCCAACATTTGCTCGCGTCTTGGATCCACATCCATAGGGATATTCTCAGACATGTTGATGTACCCTGCATTAAGCTTCGGATCGGGTAGTGCTTTTGCCTGTGGAATCACATGGATTGCGGCCAATAGTCGGTCGCGGGCCGCACGAATTTGAGGATTGTTTTGCGTGGCCTCCTTGATTAGCTGCGCTAAAGCAGGCGGTGTCTTGGCATAAGATACTGGCCCTGCAAAACAACAGAAACCTAAGAGAATAGTCCAAATCATTTTTTTAGCACTAGAATGCTTCATTGGGTGCCTTCCTTAGCCGCTTCTGAGCTTCTATCACTAACAAAGGCACCATGCCTAATAGAATCCAAACCAGGCATTGGGTGAATGAGACCGGTTGTATCCCAAATAATTCGCGCAATACCGGAATATGGTGAATCAAGACCTGCAGGGAAAAACTGATGCTTACAATAAAAAAGAGTCTTAAATTGGAAAACAATCCCACTTGCCAAATGTTTTTGGTGTCGCTTCGCGCTCCAAAGGCCCATAAAAGCTCGGCGGTTACTAAAACAGAAAAGGCCGCATCTTGGGCTTGAATTAAATCCTTATCGATTAAATATTCATAAGCGAACACACTAAGGATTACTAAAGCCTTTAAACAACCCACAAAGGTTACTCGTTTGAAAAACGCCCTATCCATCATGGATTTTTGCGTGGCTCTGGGTGGACGATTCAAAATCCCTGGCTCTGACATATCGGTAGCTAAGCCAATGGCCGGCAAACCATCGGTTACTAAGTTAATCCATAATAATTGGATAGGAAGTAACGGCAGAGGCCAGCCGATTAAAAGTGCTACAAACACAACCAGTAACTCCCCACTATTGCCTGCTAACAAATAGGCAAGCGTTTTGGCAATGTTATCGTAAATCGTGCGACCTTCTTCAATACCTGCCACAATTGAGGTGAAGTTATTGTCCATGACAATGATGTCAGAGGCTTCTTTGGTCACTGCTGTGCCTGTTTTTCCCATCGCAATCCCTACAGAGGCTTCTCTTAAAGCAGGGGCATCATTCACCCCATCGCCTGTCATCGCCACCACCATTTGTTGTTTTTTCCAGGCCCGTACAATTTTTAATTTATGCTCCGCCGTCACCCGAGCATAAACAGCAATGTCTTTGACGCAATGGTTAAATTCCTCCTCTGGCATATTTTCAAGTTCATTGCCGGTGAGTAATCGATCCCCTGCTTCCAAAATGCCAAGCTCTTTGGCAATGGCTCTTGCCGTGTCAGGATGGTCTCCTGTAATCATCACCGGTTTGATGCCGGCTTTTTTACAGCGACTGATGGATTCCTTGCTACTTGCATGAGGTGGGTCCTGAAGACCAATAAGACCTAAAAACACCAGGTTATGTTCAATCTCGTCGTCTTCTTTTTCTAAAGCTGTAGGCTCTAATTGGCGCTTCGCAAAAGCTAACAGTCGCAATGCTTCGCTGGCCATGAGTTCGCAGGATTGTTTCATGCGCGCTTTATCATTCGGTGTTAATTTTTTAATGCCTGTTTTGGTCAAAATATGGGTACAGCGCTCCAAAATGAGTTCGGGTGCTCCCTTTACAAAAGCGATGTGTTCATGGTCTTGTCGACACACAACCGTCATGCGTTTGCGTTCGGAACTAAAGGGTAACTCTTTGATACGGGGATAAGAAGTTTGCAGTTCCCCTTGCCAAATGCCTCCTTTGGCAGCAGCAACCAAAAGCGCCACTTCAGTTGGGTCTCCCACGGTTGCCATTTGTCCATCTTGGCTCTCAAAACTCGCGTTATTGCAAGCCACCATCGCTTGCAAAGTAGCTTGCAACAGCGGGTCTTCTGACACATTAATTTCTTGACCTTGAAGAGTAAATCCTCCCGAGAGGTTATAGCCTTCCCCATGAATGCTATAAACATCACTTGCTGTCACAAGCTGACGTGCGGTCATTTCACCTACGGTTAACGTTCCTGTCTTATCGGTGCAAATGACTTGTAAACAGCCGAGTGTTTCAACCGCCGATAATCGTCTTACCAGTACGGCACGCCGTACCATACGCTGCACCCCAAGCGCTAAAGCCACCGTGACAACAGCAGGCAAGCCTTCAGGAATTGCAGCCACCGCAAGACTGACTGAACTCATGAATAAGCTGAATAGAGAGATATTACGTAAAAGACCTAAGCCAAAAATGGCAATGATAATGAAAAAGCAAAGCCACAATAGACGAGACCCCACTTGATTGAGTTTTTTCTGTAAAGGTGTTTCATCACGAGACGCTTCACCCAGCATTTTGGCAATGTGCCCCATTTCCGTTTGCATGCCAGTCGCCACAACAAGCGCGCGACCGGTGCCATCGGCTATAGAAGTCCCCATAAACACCATGTTTTTACGGTCAGCTAGAGGCGTCTCGGCAGTGCAAACATCCAGATTTTTAGCAACGGGTATCGACTCACCCGTGAGTGGCGCCTCATTAACCTTAAGCGCTGATAATTCAAAAAGACGAGCATCGGCAGCAATTAAATCGCCACTTTCAAAAAGAAGAATATCACCTGGTACGATATCAGAAGCGGCTATCACCTTCGCATGGCCATCGCGAAGCACTGTTGCTTTGGGAGCAGCCATTTGCTGAAGCGCAAGCATTGCCCTATCAGCGCGATATTCCAAAAAAAATCCGATGATGGCATTTAAAATGACAATGGCCAAAATGGCAATGGCATCGGCTTTTTCATCCAACAAAAAAGACACAACAACAGCACCTAAAAGTACCCAAATCACCACACTTGCAAATTGCTGCAAAAAAATGACGAAAGGGGATGTTTTTTTCTGTTGACTCAGCAGGTTAGGTCCTACTTCTTTTAGCCGCTGTTCTGCTACTTTTTCAGATAGTCCTAAAGATAAGTCGGTTTGAAACAACAACACCATATCTGCAGGTGCTTTTTCGTGCCATTGTTCTGCCATGACAGCCATCCTTTGCATTCGCCCGTCCACTATGATGTGGTGCGCATCATTTTATCTCAATTTTTAGTGCCCGAATAGATTAATAGTTCTTAGACTTTATAGGATGAGCGCTCATATGAATCTTTAGGATTGAGTAATAAAGATTTTAGTGTTAGCGACCACCACCGCCACCATGGCCAACATGACCTTGAGCGACATGCTCTTCGAGACTTTTAGTGTACTTACTACTCGTGCCACTGCTCATGCACGCAGTAAGGACTAAACAACACGCCAAAACCATCCAATGACTTTGTTTCATGATAATTTCTATCCTTGATTTTAAAGGAAATAATTACAATATAGACTCTTTGGTATGGATAAGTCAAAACAAAGTGTTCTATGCTTTGACGAACAATTAGCTAGGAATAACCTTTGAGAAGCTCAATTAAAATGTCTTGATGTGTCCTCAAAAAAACCTAAAAAAATTTACGTGCAAAAGAAAACTTTGTCCCTTTGTTTTGAATTAATTGAATGATAGTTGAATTGTTTTTAGCTCACTTTTTTCGTATCCTAAACCGATTCAAAATTTGAGTTAGTTTTTTGAAATATTAAACTAATTAATTGACACGTATCACATCCATTTCGTCATCCCAACAAAGAACCATCGCTGACGATCCTAACCAACATTTAGGGTACCTCTACTTATATTTAATGCCTGTCTTAAAAAGACAATCATGATATCATTCTATTTACTGATTAAAATAAATAGCATACAAAATATAACTATAAGAAACTATTTTAAAACCTATTGGTTTTCTTGGAGACGAAAATATTGTGAAGAAATTTGCCATCACCCTAATGAGCTTGATATTCATTAACTCATATTATCCTACTGCTTTCTCCGAAAAACCTAATCAACGCATGATGAACAATCAATCGACACATTCTTTGAAATCAAAAAATACCTTGCAATTATCTATTCAAGAGATAATGGATAAAAAGGACAAGAAACTGGTATTAATCAAATTAATTGACACCAAAAGCAATAAACCAATCACCTTAAACGATCTTATTGAAGCACATACACAAAAGATTCATTTGTTGATTATCGATGATACACTTCTTGACTACAGTCATGTCCATCCAGTCGAAACAACGATACCAGGCATCTATCAATTTGAATGGCAGCCTACGCTTAAGCGTGCCTCCTATCGAGCATGGGCTGATCTGATACCGACTAATACAAAAACCCAAGAATATGTAGTTGCTGATTTACCTTCCCCAAAAACCAAAAAGAAATTGGAAAATCCTATTCATCGACAACCATTATTTGAAAGTACTGTTGATGGCTACCATTTTAAATTGTCTTTTGATAAAACACCATTGCACGTCGGTCAAGCAGTCATGGGCAAAATTGATATCACCGATGCAAAGGAAAACCCAGTTCATACCCTAGAACCCATTATGGGTGCTTATGCTCACATTGTTGGTTTTAATGAGGACTTTAAAACAGTAACTCATGTTCATCCTATGGGCAAGGAACCTACAAATAATACGGAACGAGGAGGACCTGAATTACTATTTCATATAGAGCCCAACAAAGTAGGATTTATTAAAATGTTTGCCCAAGTGCAAATCGATGGGAAAACACTGTTTGTTCCGTTTGGAGTCACAGTAAATTCATAAAAACCTTGCTGGATTGTGAATTCACAGAGGCCTTATAAGACAAAGTCCCCAGAATAATGATATCCACCAATTGAAGAGTTAAGGCGATTAAAAGTGGCATTGCAGCACTTACTGCATCCGTGTAAACAGCATCGACCAAATAACCTCTGCCCCTCTTTTCACCACATTGGAGCCTAAGGAGAATCATCATGACTAATTCACATGGAACTATGATTATCTTAGGCGGTGCAATAATAATCAGCACAAGAAAATAATTACTTTTTTCTCCAGTCTTTGGTATCTTTAATCACATTGTCTTTGCAAGCAGAAGACGTTGAACTGATTTAATCAGTGGTTTAATTTTTCTCATGGCCTTTTGCGGTAAGAGAGCAAATCCCTCGCTCAGGATTAGGCTCAACCTCTCGCCCAAGAATGGCACTTAATTCCTCAGCTCCTCCAACGTATTGACTATCAAGCCATATTTGAGGAACAGTTATCGGTGTTTTTGCACCAACAATGGGCTTAACCCGTGCCAGCATTTCATACAAGTCCCTTGGATTTTTTACCACATCGTGAAATTCATAAGAAAGTTTGGCCTCTTCGAAATACTGTTTGGCATGCTGGCAGTGGATGCAATTAGTTTTACCAAAAATATGATTCCCAGTTAATGTGGTTTGTTTTGCATGAGCCTCAATCACCGCTTGAGTTAACACCCCACGATTCAGAGCATGGCCTTGGCTAATCACTTTACCCTCAACCAGTACAATAGGGGCATGCCACGCCCCTTTCAATAACGGCTTCCACCACTCATTAAGCCAGGCATGAATGTCCAATTCGACAGGAATGTCTTTTAAATCCGTTGCAATCGCATCCAAGATAATATCCTTGGTGAGTGAACATTCACCACAAGGGACTTTGATTTTGAAAGGACCATATTGTCCTTCCCAACGATACAGTGTGATTTTGACTGACATATTAGAATGGCCTTTTCTTGTTCCCAATTAATGCTCAAAAATACCCATTAACACGATCACCATCATATCAATATAGAGGAACCTCCTTTTAATTCAATCTACTTTCTACCTATTGAATAATTTTTTTCACCTCTTTGCGATGCAACAGATTACGAAAATAGCACCAGTTCCCTAACCCTCATCTTTCTTTAATTGTTCTTGTTTTCTTAAATGGATTTCCTGTCTGTTAATGGATATATTTTTAGGAGCCTCAATACCCAACTTAAAGTTGCCAGGCTCAAGAGTCTTAAAGGGAGTAATAACTACCTTCTGATTACCTTCCAGGGTAATCATTAAATCGGATTCAAAGGCTACGGTTCTTATTTCCATGTTAGTTGACTCGTTTTAGTTCAAAATAAATGCTGCAAAAAAGCATTAATTGATGGGTTTTCCCTATGCGGGCATTTAATCTTAAAGCCAATGCCTGTTCAAACACAGGCCTCAAGAAAAATAGCCCCACTTATACTACAGCGACCATCGCAACTCCATGGGTAGGGGCAGACAAAAATGGAGGTTCTTTTTTTATTGCATAAAACCCATTAATGCTTGGCTTAACACCATCAAATGAATCCTGCACCTCATCGGATTGATACACATCCATTTGTTCCAGGCGAATAATCTGTTGTTCCTGCCTGTCTAAAAGCTTACGATACCTCTGATTACTTTCTTCTAATTGTTTTGTAACCACTGAAAGTTTGTGTTCGGCCTCACAAATTCGGCCTGCTACCTCAACAAAGCTTTTCTCTTTATTGTTTAAAAATTCCTCCAATCTTTTTTGAAAAGCAGCCTGTTGTTCTTTGTCTTGAATCACCATGTTAGAGAATGTTTCCACTGTTCCACTTAAGACAAGTCCAACTGCCCTCGCCTGTTCCACTTCTTTTCCCATTTTTTCTTTAATGTCATCCAGTTCTTTTATTTTATCAGACAACTGATTTTGATTTTCTTGATACGCCTTTACAACCTGCTCCAATTCTTTTTGAGTGTTTTCTAAAGCTTGAGACTGCTCATCGATTGAGCCTTTAAGCTTTTCGGCAGTAAGTTCGAGTTCAATCTGAGTTGCACGCAGTGCTTTTTCGGTATCAGTCAACTCATTGATTTGCGACTTTAATGATTTAATCTGTTCAGAAAATTGTTCGATATTCTCAGTCAGGTGCACATTTTCTTTCTGGAATGCATCAATTTCAATGGCCAGTTGTTCGCGCAAGAGCTCTAAAGTTGAAATAACCGAGTCCAGCAGATCAGCAAGACTTGAAATTCCTGCCTTTAAACCTTCGATGTTATCTGTATTTTGACTCTGATGATTATCAAGAAGGATACTACTTACCGTATAAACTATCCCAGTAACAATACTGAGCGTAATAAGGGCTGCAAGATTTGCCATGATGCCAATCATCAAAAGAGGTACGGTGAGCACTGCACCTGCGGTAATTTTTTGCCACAAAGGGATTTCATTCCAAAAGCTGGCAGCCCGAGATAATAGACTTGGATTTTGATTCATCGCCTGAATCAATTGATTCAGATCTGCTTTAATTCTTTGTATTTTATTTTGAGTGGTTACAATCTTCTCAAAACGTTCTTTATCTTTTTTTGTTTTTTGATTGAGGTCGTCCTGCTCCATATTTTCTGACTGATGGAGTGAAGACACCAACTCAAGTTCCAGTTTTTGATACGTCATGATTCTTCCTTACAACGAGTGAGTCATCCATGCTAAACAGTGTCACATGATTATCAGACTAATCTTAAGATAAGCATGATGACGGGAACCAGTACCTTTTTACGTATTGGATTGAGATGTAATTAAAGTGTTTGAGGTAAGGTCTAAAAACCCTGAAAATAAGGTCTTACGGTTACACATTGAGAGGGGAAATTGATTTTTAATATTTAGAATGTTACTCATTACCACGTTTCCTTAATTGGGTTTGAAACAACAATCAACCGAGCGCCTTTCCTGGAACGGTTAAATCTTGATCATTCTATCGGATAATTTGTGTTCAGTCATCCTTTTTTAGTGACTCAATAGTCTTAATGGTGCTGTAGACATAAGGTTACCTGAACAGATGCTTTTTGAATCCCACCAACCACCTAAAGGTTCGCATTCAAAGCACGCATTACCAACTGAGCTTCCCTTTTAATATCGAATCTATCTATGTTGAATGATTATTAAATATACAGAGTTATTCTAAATGCGTTTTAATAGCGCTTAATGAAACGATGTTTTTTATGCAACCTAAACCATTAGTTATAGTCAAAACAACGCTTAAAACTAAAATATGGAAGTTGATTTTTTTACTTAAGTGCATAAAAATTGACTTTCAGTGATGTTTTGCTAAAACTGGTCCTTTAAACAAGAAATCATCCAAACAAAGTCACTTTAGTAATTGCTTTTATCCCTTTCTGTTTTCTAACCACCACTTAATTCTATTTTTTATTTTTAGATAAATCTTCTAATAAAATTTTTCCCTTTTGGGACAAGCGATATTTTTGCAATCTACTTTTAGGCTTATCTGGGATAGTACGCTCGATTAACTCATCCCTGAGCAATTGATCAAGATAATTACGTTGAAAAGTTTCTCGATGCCTGATTCCTGCTACCTCTTGTAGCTCTATACTTTTCAGCTCACCTTTTAGCTCACATGCTCTGAGTACCCGCTCAACCCATGGATCGACTTGTCCGGCAACTTGTCCGGCAACTTGTCCGGTCATCGATGATGATTTACGCCAAATGGTTGTCTTGAATCCATCAGAGATAGAAAATTCAGGCTCTGGCAGTCCAACCTCACGGCAACGACGAATCATATCCCCTGTACCAGTTCCCATACGCTCGATATATTTCGTTAAATACAATGGCTCAGCAAGCAAGGGATTTCTTGGAACAGAACCATGTGGATGACGTAATTTCTCTAAAGTTAATGATGGAGGGAGTCCTCCTGGATTCCAAATTTCCAATCTTATGTTGCGCCATCAGTTATGTGTTGTTCGCTCGTTTTCCATCATTAATACTCAGCCATTTTTTAAAATCTTTTAATAATGCTTCTGCTTGAGCAATACAAGTTATTACTGCACTCTCAGGAATAATATCGCCAGAATAATCTGCAATATTGCGTTGTTTCCGCATAGCATCCAATATAATCACTGTTTTTTTATCAATACCTAAAGTCTGAGGCAATAACTGAATCATCGTTTGATGATGTCCTGGTTTAGAAGTCAAGGTTCGATATCCATGAGATTGAAGTGCTGCATTTGCTATTTGCATAATTGCTTTATAGGCAGCATCAAAGCGATTCTCCGCGCTAACCAAGTCAATTTTTGAATCCACAATATTACGTTCAGCAGCATTCAAAAGCCGATTTATGGTATCTGGGTGAGGTGGTATTTTTTCCAGGCTGATGCCAATTAAATTATCCAAGGTCATGTTCAGCTCCCATAATAAATAGCTTGGGATTATTTAAAACCTCCTGAATGAAAAGATCTTGTTTTTGTAAAGATGCCTTCCATTGTTCCCTGGAATATATTTTGGGATTAATTTCTCTCCCTAAGCTAGCTTGAGCAGCATAAAGAGCCTCAACTGCTTCTGTAAAATCAACCTCACCAATAATAAGCACATCAATATCACTTCCAAGGTTTTCAGTTCCTTTGGCCACCGAACCAAAAACAAAAGCTACTTCAATTTTTTCAGCTAATGGAGTTAAAAAATCAAACAACACATTCACCAAACCAGACGTTTTCTTTAAAATGCTTGCAAGCTCCGTATAAATAGGAAAATTTCGATTTGCTTGGTAATAAACTTGATTACCACTCTGCTCGCGCAGAAGTACTTTGGATTTAGCAAGTTTGGATAGTTCTCGATGAAGTGTACCCGCTGTGGTATTCGTTAACCGCGCAATCTCTCGGACATGATAACGCTCATCAGGATGAAGCAATAAAAGTGCCAGCACACGCCGCCGATATTCAGAAAACAATATTGAAGTATCAAACATGATTTTTATATTGAAGCCAATTAAGCTTCAATCATAGCCTAAAAAGCTACACCATTCAATCAGATAAATAAGAAAAACCAGAAAAATAAGTATAAGCTATAAGTCGACTAATCCCTGAACCGAATTAACACCACAACCAATGACTTCAATGATCTTGTGTCGAGACTTAATGCCCTCGTTTTATTTTGATTTGCCCTTTAGAAACCTTAAACAAGGCTATCAGCATTTGGGAACAATTAAAAATTATTTAGAAGGCATGATCGGATTATCGAGGAAACAATTGTAGAAAGAATGGGAGGCATGCTCTCCGCAAGAGAATAATGCCTTGAAAAAACAATAGAACAAACTAAGCATCTGTTCTCCCAAGTTGAAACTTTTATTGAAATTAATCGTAAAAGTTCATAAATAAATTAGAAAGGAAAAGGAGGTAACTGATTCCTATCTCTAAGCCAGAATGAATGATGCCACTCTTCATAGATGGAAACGGGCATATTGCTTTGCTTAAACTCATCAAAAGATAAGTCGCAAAGAAACCATTTGAGGAATTCCGCACAAGTTTCCGGACTTATTAATTGACCGGACTGATAAGCCTCATCAAACATTTTATGTAGATGAAATGAAGTTGTTTCTCTTAAAATTTTTTGAATTCTTGTATCCACTTCCCCTGGAATAACACAAGACACACCAATATTTTTCTCTGCTAACTCTTTTCTCACAATAGCAGTTACTTCATCCAAACCCGCTTTACTGGCACAGTATGTTGAACTTTCTTTAAGTTTCAGAGTGGCAGCTCTTGATGTAACAAATAAAATCCGAGACTTCTCAGGCATCCGTACTGCAAGAAGTGCCGTAAGTTTCATTGGAGCTAATAAATTAACCTGAAAAACTTCGTCAATACTATCACAATCGTATTCGGTCAACGGACGTGGAGGACTTTTCATTCCTGCATTTTGAACTAAAAGATGAAGAAGTATTCCAGAATCATTAATAATTTTAGCAACCTGTTCGATATCACTATTGCGAGTAAAATCCGATTGAATGGGAACAAAACGAGGATATAGCGCTTTAGTATCCTCTAAGCTGCTCACATCCCGTCCTGTTCCATAGACAACCCAGCCGTCACCTAAAAGAATTTTAGCGAGTTCAAGACCAATTCCATGGCTGGCTCCGGTCACTAATGCAGCTTTATTATTGTTGATGTTCGTCATGAAGCATTCCTTGAAACTTAAGTTAATTTCGAGGGATATGGTAATCAAAGTTGAATAAAGTTAACAGTTTATTCTTAATTCATGTGTTACTAATTGAGTTAATTCTGTAATACTCTCTTTGATTTTAATAATAGTAGGCAAAACCTGAAGAACCTGCTCTATACCAATGTCCTGCTGCTCTTTATCAGAGCTAAAAGAACGCTCTATATTATCTCTCTGCTAGATATGAGGAATATGAAATCACCCTTCCCCAATCTATAGAATCGGTTAAATGATCTTTGGTAATACTGTAGTAGTAATTGTTATCTAGCTTTTGCGCATCAAATAAATAGTTAACCCACTCAGCTATTGGTTTTTTATATTCTTTTTCTGATAACAAGAACAATATTTTTTCTTTTTTTGCAACCGCGGCCATAGTCTGCTCGGGTAGCTCATATCCCTGCATTAAATCTAATTGATCAGATAACTCTTTTACGTGTCTAATGATAAGCCATGTAGGTTTGGCATCTTTATCAAGAAATACAACACTCCCTGAATTATCAACTAGATAATATTCAACAGATTGTGCCTGCGTTTGAACATTGGCAAATAATTGCTGATATAATTCATTATCAAATAAATCATTAATGGAGTTTTCATATGCATTAACTATATTCTTTGTTAACTCTCTGAAGTAGCGCTGAGTTAGGTCATGCACAGCTAATGTAATTTCTGGATATAAATTTTCACTTGTCTTGAGTATAAATTTATCAATTAGGCCATTATTGAACGCTTTGATCGCTGTATCTTTATCTGCTTCTGCAGTTAACATAATTTTAAAGACTTTTCTCTCTTTAAGTCTTTTGCAAAATTCAATTCCATTAATAGCGGGCATTTGATAGTCCACAACTAACAGTGGTGCATGCTCAAACCTTGCTTTATCATAAATCAGGTTTAACATTTTACTAACATCAAATCCAATAACCCGATCATTAGTAGTATCTAGATTAACATCATTCATCAATTTGAAAATTGATTGGCTAACATCCTGACTATCGTTATCAATCAGCTGAAAAGCTTTATCTGAATTTGTAAGTGTTAGTATATTAAATTTTTCGCCAAATTCTAAATCTAACGCATCCAAAAATGCACGGTTATCATCTAAAAAAATGACTTTTATCGGATGATAAAAACATGTAGGTCTTGCATCAATAATAGTCATATAGTTATTCCTCTACGTTACAGCTTTAATTGCATCACACCCATGATAAGTCGCCAATATTTCAGACTGTTAATTTATAATGTATTGTTCCATTATCATTGCTGTTAAGGAAAATTAAACTAACATGGATGTCGCTTTGTATAATAAATGATTCTTCAAATTTTTTCCTCCTCAATTTTATATTTAGTCAGTTAAGTTGTAGTGGTTTATATTTTTGCGATTAAGTTTGAATCCTTTCCTGTTAATTTGTAATCATCATAATTTGCTCTAAAATTCGCCGCCTCATAAATCTACACCATTCCATAACTCCATGTGAATTACAGAATATTATTTATTTTTATTGTTTACAATCAATGAGTTACTAAAATTATCCCCCGGGGACAATTGATGAAACCGATAATTCCAGGCAGAGGTCTCGTGAAATTAAAAGCTCTTATTGAAACAGAACCAGGATCAAATTTAATAAAAAATTCAACCGTCCAAAACAAAAAAACATCATCCTAAAGATGATTAAGATTTTCATAAAATTAGGATGCAACTCTATTAATTAATTTTTGTAGATGATTGATTCGTCACACACTGAGTACAGGTTGATTACTTTAATATTTAAAAAACAAGTTTTGCTTAAATCAGGAATAAATTTCTTAGATCTATAAATGAGTTAAACAATACTGCGAGGGAAAAGAGCTTATCGTTAAATGGGATTATTGAAAAATGCTAAGCGATAAAACTATTTACCTTGATAATAGATACATAGTTATAAAAACCAATTTATCCATTCAAGTAGAGACGATAATCTTAGCTCCAACAACACCAGCGGTCATTATTCGTTAAAACAATATAATCCTCGCTATTGATAAAGACAAATACAATGGATTTAACTCAATACGTGGATCCTTATTACTTGCATATATTGCTTAATAATCAAGATACTTGGCAAGAATTAATCACATACTAACACCGCTACAAAGTAGCAATTGATATGATTCTTTAATCACATAAGCGTGTCGCTACCTCGTTAAAAATTCTGGAACATCCCAGTCCCCAGAATTCACGCGTCAACGCGACAGGTTAAAGGCCGCGACAGCCCTGTTTCCGGCACGTTTGCTCTGAACGAACAAAGCGTACGCCTGCACCAATGACTCTACGGCTGTATAAAGATTTACTCCGCGTCCCTTCAGGCTGTATGCATAAATTGCAGCCTATCGCGGACTACGCGCCTTGGCGTGCGAATGAAGTTATTCTGTTACAACTAGAAATGAAAATGTAGAATATGGGAATAACATTCGTTTATATCTATTCCCGAATTTGTTCTATTATCAAAATCAATCAATATATAATTTATTCGAGTAAATGCAAAAAATATAGTGTGGTACTATCCGCTTTAACATATCTTAGTGCACGATAGAAAGTTTAATACAAAAGATAAGTATACCAAAAGAAACATCAGGATAATCTTTTACTAAGATTCACAATACCACTAGCCACTCCGAATTTTCAAAGTTTCTAGAGCAAAAAAACCAGCCGCCTAAAATCGATCATCCATTGCATTAAAAAGTTTATAGATAAAAGACACCCCATAAAGCTACACCATTACCATATAACTACACCACAACACCCCATAAAGCTACACATATGATTGAAAAACCTTTTGAACCCCATATTACTACACAGAAAAACTCATAAACCTACACTATTACTCCCAAATAGATACACAATGATCCTTTCATAAATCATTTAAAATCAATTAGTTATTGTTATTTTATGTAAGGAATCTATGAATAGAAGAAAAAAGATATATATTTTTCTTTTTTATAAATTTAAATGAATAGTACAAATTACCGCTTGCAAATTCATTTCAAAATAGATAGCCTATAACAAATAGTACAAAACACCTTATTGTAAGAAGGGGGATGGATGAAAGTAATTACAACAGCAGGAAACAAAGGAGGGATTGGCAAATCAACTATTGCACTCACTCTTGCACAATATCTAGCTAAATGTAAAAACATGAAAGGCGCATTTATTGATTTAGACCCACAAGGTAATTCTTCATCTAGCTTAATTCCAACCACCAGAGATCCTGCTCACCCAACTGGTTATATGCCTAAAGCACATCCAGAGTGGGATCCTAATAACTTACCAGAAGATGATCCACATTGGGATGGTGTTAGTAGTATTGCAGACATATTCATAGGTAAATCTATTTATCCATACCCAACATGGGTTGACAATTTACATTGTTTTCCTTCTTTTGCTTCCTTACTTGAAGACGCACAGCGTGTTCTAAAAGTAGATGTGAAAGAAAAGGTTATAAATCGTCTTAAAGAATTTACAGAAATGTTATCAACCCACAGTGATTATCAATTTGTTATTATTGATACGAATCCACAGTTTGGTCCACTAACAATGGCAGGGTTGCGAGCAGCAACTCATGGCCTATTACCAACTGAACTTGAACAATATGGTATTAATGGAACCATAGGCATGATTCAAGCAATTTCACAAGAGCAACTTAGAAGAGTAAAAGACGACACAATCAAAATAGCGGGAATTTTACCTAACCAAGTTCGTAAAACAGCTGTACATACTAAATTCCTTAATGATTTGCGTTCAATAGAAAAATCAGAAGAATGGTTGTTACCTCCTATCGCCCAAAGAACTATATATTCAGAATTGGTAGTAGAAGATGCAAAACCTAATTGCGTATTTAATCTACCGAAAACGCATCTAGCTAGAATTGAAAGTGAGAAATGGTGCTCTTATGTATATGACAGAGTATTTAATAATGTATATAACAAAATAGAAGAAAAGGAGGCTTCTTATGGTTAGTAAATTCAAACTGAATTCAGTCAAAACCGGAGAGACAAAGGAAGCCATATCAAGAACACTGGCGATTGCCAATGATTACGCTGGGGAACTGTCAATAGAAGTATTGTCCTTAGATAAAATAGAACTTGATCCAGAAAACAATCGTGAATTAGCACTAACCCTTCATGATGCTATGAATGGAATAGATCCCTCTGATCCTGATTACGCAAAAAAGAAAAATGATTGGAAGTCACTTGAGTCATTAGCGAAAACTATTCTAGATGATCAGTTAATTAATCCCATATTTGTATACAGATTTGGAAACAAATGTCGTTTAATTGCTGGCGAACGTAGAACCCTAGCTTCAGCAATTGCTGGTAAAAAGGAAATTATAGCAAGAATTGCAAGTCAACGACCAGTCGGTACAAAGTTAAGAGTTCTACAGTGGATTGAGAATAATGAACGTGTTGACTTATCTCTTGCTGAAAGAGTTGCGAGTATTGAGGCTATTGTTAAGGAATATTTAAACGAAAATAAAGATAAAAATGATAACGAGAAAATAACATCAAAAGTTCTAAGTGACTTAACAGGAATGTCCATAACACAATCTCGAAGATATATTCTGATTCTGCAAGCTAGCCCAGAAATAAAACAAGCGATTGCTGAAGGAAAAATAGAGAATATAAAATTAATTGAATTAATTATTTCAGTTGAAAATGCAGAACATCAACAAGTTCTTTTAAAGGCTGCCATAAAAAATCTATCCTTTGATGCAATTGTTAAGCTAAAAAAAGAACTCGAATTTTCATTAGTCACAAAAAAAGAAATAAGAGGACGTAAACAACTAAATGTTAGTTTAGGTAAGGTAAAACCAAATATTGCCAAAATTATCTTTGATGCCTTAGTTTCAAGCAGCATTCTACACGAGAGTATTGTCGAGCAAATGAATACGATAAGCAATAATGTTCAATGGAATAATGGTAAATCAGTTGAGGAATGCTTTAAAAAAATAATTCCTCTAATTGCTCAGGAAGTGCGATAAAAATGAATAAACTAAAACTCAATAATAATGAAGATGACAAGAAAATTATTACATTTACTATTAATAAAGAAATAAAAGAGTCACTCAGAGAAATTCTGTTAAATTCTGAAAAATATAATTTAAAAAAGAAAACTGATTGGGTGAACGAAGCCATAATAATGTTGAAGGAAAATCCTGATTACAAAGAAATGGTGCTCAATGCAGAAGGGAATAGTGAAAATTTTGTATTTGATAAGATTTACATGACATTTAAGCAACGATGTTTTTTTTCTGATATGAGAAATGAAGTTGTAAAGGAATATCCTGATATAAGAGGCCCTCAAACTGCCATAATACGCGCTGCTATTTTGAGTAGAATAATGAGGAAAAAATAAGAAAAAAGGCCAAACGGAATCGGTAATGTTCGCTGAGAAAACAATACGTAAACATGTAACAATTATTCATGCATACTCTTTAATGAGCGTATTGCAACGTAAAATTGTTAATGTGCTTTTATATGAAGCAATAAAAGGGGATGGCCGCATAAATAACCATCAAAACTCGGTGGCTGTGGAATGTAATATGCCTTTTTCTAAACTGTCAAAAGCAGTTAAGTTCAATAGTAATAATACCCAATATCTAAAGGAGTCCATTGATGGGTTGGCATCATTAAAAATAGAATGGAATTTATTGAAAGATAAGGTGCCTACAGATATCTCTTTTTTAAATTTACGAGTATTACATGGTGCACCTACATTCTATCAAGATAATACCATCAATTTTTCTTTTCATAAAATCATGCTTGATTTACTAGTTAACCCATCTATATACGGTACTATCGACATTGATCTGCAATCTGAATTTGAATCAAAATATGGTCATGCTCTTTATGAAAATAGCACACGTTTTATTAACTTACAAAAAAATAAAATTATTCAGTTAGATACATTTAGAAAAATTTTAGGAGTGCCTGAACATAAATATCCAAGTATGAGGGAGCTTACGAGAAATGTTATTTCTCCCTCATTAGAAGAGGTTAATGATCGTGCTAATTTTGTTGTTAGTTTGGAGCCAATAAGAGTTGGTAGGAAAGTTATTGGATTTGAGGTGTTAGTCCAGAACAAAAAAAATACAACAATATCAGAGGTAAGTTGTATTGATAGTGAAAACGAGAAGATAAATAAAGAAATAAAAGCAACTTTTGGCATATTAAATGGAGCTGTGTTAGAAAATATCATCAATAATTACTCAGAAGAATATATCCAAGAGAAGATTAACTATACCAAGAAATATGCAAAAAAAGAGCTCACAGGTTTTTATCCTATTCCATATTTTATTAGTGCTTTAAAATATGATTATAAATTTAAGGAAGAACCTAATCCTGAAGGTTCTCAAAAAAAATTATCTAATGAAGAAATTGAGTGGGAAAAGAAATTATTCGCTTTACAGGCAGAGCTCAATCATTGGGAAAAACTATCGGGTTATACTAAAGCTGGAGATAATCAAGAGCATATTAAAAACATGCAAAAATTTGTTCTGGAATCCCAAGAAAAATTAAAGAAACATTATTTAGAAAAGCCAACTAAAAGGGAGGCGGTTTAATATGAAATTTCCTGCCTTTGAACCAATTAATCTAAAAAATGATATTCAATCCCTGGAATCAAGTGATCTGTGTTTATCAAAAATTTATCCTGATAAAAATCAGGCCAGAAAATTTTTTAGCGATGCTTCACTAGAAGAACTGGCTTTGTCAATTCGGCAGCATGGAATTATACAGCCTATTCTTGTTAAAGAAATAGATCATAATAGGAATGAATATCAAATTATTGCAGGTGAACGACGTTGGCGCGCGGCTAAAATAGCCGGATTAGAAAAAATACCTGCAATCATCAGAAAATATAATAAAGCAAATGGGATGGCAGTTTCTTTAATTGAAAATATTCAAAGAGAAGATTTAAACCCATTGGAAGAAGCACAAGCCATACAACGATTAATAGAAGAGTGTTACATGACTCATGCTGAGGTTGCTGAAACTTTAGGCAGGTCTCGAACAACAGTCACTAATCTTCTTAGATTACTTACTCTCACAGATGAAGTAAAAGAAATGTTAAAAACAGGATCGTTAGAAATGGGTCATGCTAGAGCTTTGTTAAGTTTGTCGAGTGCACAACAAGCAGATACAGCAAAAATAATTATCAATAAGTCTTTATCTGTTAGGGAAACTGAAAAATTGGTTCAACACTTAAATATGCCAGAAGATAAACAAGAGTTTTTTCTAACTCCCCAATTTGAGCAAAAAACGAAAGATTGGATGGCACAACTATCGAAAAAACTTTCATCCAAGGTTAACATGCATTTTAATTATGGTGGCAAAGGGAGGGTGGTTATAAGTTTTGACTCTTTAGAAGAAGCGGACTGGTTGATGTCACATCTTAAGGTGGAAGGGTAGGGATATTTTTTTATTCACAAAATTGGTGGATAACTATGTGGAAAAATCGGGAGTTGTTTATCTTGAGTCAGTAGTTATAGTTTTACTGCGTACCGAAAAAAAGTGACCTCCAAATTTTACTTTCAGGCAACGATTGGACTACGACTAATAGTAAAAGATTGGCAAAAGCTCATCTTCTTTCTAATCACTATTGAAGTACGCTTAAAATAATATGATCATTTAATAACCAATTTGGCAGGATTAGTCATTCAAAAGAGATAGAAAATAATTTTCAATCTTTGTAGTCTGCTCACGTATAGTGCTCATGGAATATAAAAATTTTTCCATCTGCTTTTGATTAATATCACTGGCATCTATTGACTGTGAAATTGTATTAATGAAACTTGAAGCCGATTTTGTCATGCTATTGATGATAACAATTGAGTTTAAAAAATCGTGTTTTAATTTATCTTTATCCGTAGATTTCATGTTATATTCTCGTGTGCAAATAGAAAAGGTGGTTCTTTACTAACAATTGTTTTAATCCATGGCATTTTGCTAAATCGATCTCGCGAATGGCCAGTAGCAAGGCGAACGTCAATAAACCCTTTATCAAAAAGGAGTTTTGCGCAATCCTCGCCTCTGATATTGTTTCCTAGATCTGAATCGATATAAATCAGAGTATTCTTACCATAACTATTTATTTCATTTAGGAACTCATCAAATGAGGAATATGTTGAAATACTTTGCCCAGCCTCTTCAGCAGCAAAGATCCAAGTCATTCGCATCATTTCATCGTCATCAATAAAAACCACCGTGCTTATATGTTCTTTCTTTGGAATCTGAATAATTTTAATATAGGGTACGTAAGATTTTGGTATGATTTTAACGCCAATATTTTCGCACCGATTTCGTATAGCAATATCTTCAAAGCAACTGGTAACTAAAATAGCTTTGCCATTTAAATTAAGCTCTTCAATCACATCTAAACCATTTTTAACATCAGCGAGAAGCTCATAATCCATTAAATATAGTATTGGCATTTCTGGATCAACTTTATACTGTAATAACTCGGTCGCGGTATAAAAATGAAACATTTTGACGTGTGAAATATTTGAAAATCTTTCATTCCATGCATCATGAATAGATATATCGTCATCTAATACGACAATATTAGTACCATGCCTAATATTCATTGAGTCACAGAACCAGCTAGGGTGGTTAGACCGAATTAGAGTGATCTGAATTTTTGTCCCAACTTTTTCTTCTGAGTGAATATGCATTGAACCATTGATTTGCTCTAAATATTGTTTAGCATAAGATAAGCCAAAACCAGCACCAGCTTTTTTATTAAAGCTAAATCCTTGCTCCGTAACCTTTGGCAAGATATCGGGAGGAATGCCGCAGCCATTATCTTCAATAATAATTTCGACATGGGTAGTATTGCATGTTAGAGAGATAATAATAGAGCCATTAGAATTAACTGCCTCAATACCATTATTAATGAGATTGGATAGAACCCGCTTAAAAGAATCAGGGTGTATGTTAGAAAAACAATTATATGAGTAGTCCGATCCAAGTAAGTTGATTTGGATGTTGGTTCCGTAATATTCATATCTTTTTTCTGCAACGATGTTATCTAAAACAACAAATATTAATTCTGGAGAATTATTCATATTTATTTCGCTATTCTTACAGTCAAGCAAATTATTTTTTGATTGTAAAAGTAAGTTATTAGCAATATCATTGATTCTTTTAGCTGCATTTCTGATCATAATGCGTTTATTTTCAGGAATCGATGTTACATCAGATACTGCAGTGTTTATTGCCGCTAATGGTGATCGAATATCGTGAGCAACAAGCTCAGCAATATTTTTTCTTACCTCGTAATAGGCTTTTTCTTTCTGTAGATTGATTATTTCTCGATGTTCATCAATAAATTTATTAGCAATTTGTCTATATTCATTAATTTCAACTTTTGAAAAATCAACAGCATTATTAGTTTGATGTGATGAAATGAAATCGAGCAAGTATTCAGTATTGTTTGCTATTTTTTTTCTCATGGAAAGGAATAGAAATAAGAAATTGAAAAGAAATATTCCAAGTACGATCAATAAAATTAACAAAAGACCATAGGAAACTGGCAAAGTATAGATGGAATTATATTGCTTACTTGCAACCACTGACCCTAATATCTTCTCATCATTTTTAATTAATGTTATACCAGAAATTTGTCCATTGTCTTTTTTGCATAGAAGGTAATTGTTTTTGCTGTTTTCTTCGCAAGTACCTACATCTTCTATTTTATTTTTTAAAGCAACAAATTTTATTGAGTCTAGTTTGCGCTCATTACCTAAGTTGTATAGTACTAAATCAAGAGCATCCTTATTATTAAGCAGCTGATATCTACCAATTTCATCCGTGGTAAATGAATCATTAATAATTAAATTTCTGGAAAAGATACTCATCTGATTATGAAAATAATCTCTTGCTAGCATGAGTATAAATCCAAAAATAATAAATTGGATTAGAGCAGAATATGCCATTTTCTTGATAAAAATTGCTTTGATTGAAGAGCTTTTATTTTTCATAAGCATATCCATTGCTATTAACTGATAAAATAATGTAATTGGTCGATCGATTAAATTGACCATTTTTTAAATAAGCCCCAGTAATTCCAGTATAATTAGTACCTAATATGCTATTTGTATTGACGCTACCGGTTCTATCCAATGCTGTTAGAATAATCTTCATCGAATCGTAAGTGTAGGCTGCCAAAACAGTGGGTTTCTCATGGTATTTTTGAATATAAATATTTTCAAATTTAGTTAAAGAATCATAGGGCTGTATAAAATCCAAATTACGGATAAAATGAGAACGAATCACTTTATCATTTAGTCGCATAAAAAATGTTTGACTGACTGAGGAACCAAAGTTTTCTGTGCCAATAAAAACAGTACTATGGTTATTCATAATATTGGCAATTTTTGCTGATGCTATTGCACCTGACAATAAAAAAACGTATTGATATTTTCGTTCATTCAAAAACTTCTTCAGTTTTCCCTCTATATCGCTGTCATTTTCTAGAAAATCGAATGTAGAATATGGTATGTGTTCTTTTTTTAGAATGCTGGAGTACACTTCCTTATACTTTAGCATCTCATCACGGTTAATTTCCGTTATAAGTAACACGTTGTTTATATTTTTATAACGATCATGTAAGTAGCTCATCATTTTTTCAGCTTGGTAATTATAGCTGGGCATAAAGATAAAAATATTCTTAGGTAATTGATCAGAATTAGTGGTGCTAGCGTAAGAAGTAAAAATAGGTACGGTGTCGTTTTTCTGTTCTTTTACAGCTAATAACAAGTCTGAAAGATATTCAAACCCAATAATTGCAGAGCAGGAATCATTTACCATTTGATTATAAATATGCATTGGCTCCAATGGTCTGTTATTATAAAAATAACTCTTAATCTCAACTTTATTAGCGGGATCACTTTCTTCTTTGGCAAGATATGCCGCATTTAAAAAAGACTGGCCATATGATTTTAAATTTTCAACAATTCTACCGGTTAAACATATTTTAATTTTTGATTGTGCGTAAACAACAGTGGATATTAGTATAGAAAATAATAATATGATGGCCTTAGAGCTACTTAATAAATTCATTTAAAAGCTCACTAAAACGATCATTCTCTTCTAGATGTGGGTAGTGAGAAGATTTATTGAAAGTTATAATTTCATGATTGTTTGACAATACTATTTGGTGTCCGTTCATGACAAAATCATGAAAACCATTTATCCATAATTTGCGGATTTTAAGCTCTTCAATATTAACAGAAAAATTTGCTTCTTTTGAATAGAGATCTTTTCTTACACTGATAAACGTGTTCGTATCTAATGGTAAATTGATATATTTTTGAACATTTTGGACCAAATTATAATATTCTAAATTGGCCCAATATAAATAAGGCCTATCTTTATTTTCTTGGAAAACTGGAGTTAATTGTTCTGATATTTCCCAGATTTTATTAAGATCAAGATTATTAATTTCATTTAATATTTTGTTATATAGCTCTAAATTACTTTTTTTCAAATAAGATAGGTCAAGCATTAAATTATTTAAACGAGGCGTTAGTATTGATTTAGCAGTAGAAACAAAAACACCAGGAATGGTAGACTCATAACTTTTGTAGTAATCAAAAAGAAGTTTTGCACCATAACTATGTCCAATCAAAGCATGGATGTTAAGATTAAAATGGTCAGCAAGGTATAAAATTATTTTTTGTAAATCATTTATATTATCTTGCTGTAATACTAGCTTTTTAATTTTATTAGATTTACCGCAATTTCGTTGATCATATAGAATAATATTGCACTGAAGAGAATTAAATAAATTATAATGATCAATAAGATACTCTATGGTTCCACAATTAAGACCAGGGCCACCATGAATGAAAAGAACATAAGGTAGACTTGAGCTTTTAGTAAATCTGACTATATAAAATTCTTGATGTGGCAAAATATCTTTTTTGTAAGCTTTCATTAGTAATTATTTTCTCGAAATATTCTGCGGATCCATACAATTGGGGCAGCAAATTTAATAGCGGTATTTTTTATTTCTTTTTTCACTAATGTGGTTTTTTCATTTAAGCAAACTAAGTCATAGCGAGCTGGTTCTTCTCCATGCCTTAAGATCCTAACGAATACTTCATCATTGTCAGCAATAATAATACAATCTTTGCCAATGGCACTCTCAATATTGTTGACTATTATACCGCCAACATAATTTCCAGGGTATAAGAAAGGGATCATGCCATCATCTCTTATAACTGTGTCAATAGAGTTTTGTAGTTCTCTGAATAGTAGTAATTCTTTAGCTATGTGGCTTTCGTCACCCTCTTGGATATCTAAATCTTTTGTGATTTTTGTGGCATTTTTACCAATGCCATGCATTAACCATGACTCTGTGCAATAAATATTTAACTCTTTGGCTCGTTTAACGATTTTTACAGCCCCCTGCTGGGATAAACCTCCTCCCCAGGCCAATTCCCATCCTTTTAATGATTGAGCAGTAAAATTAGAATCGCGACAAAAATCTTCTCGTGTAAAAGACAGAAGATGCTCGCGTATGAATCTTATTCTTTTGCCCCGAGACTCGGGGGATGAAACATTGTCTATTACAGGATTGCTCATATTTAAATAATTCAGTCAGGTGCATGTTTATTCTATGATATACCAAAATGGTTAATAAATCTTCGTAAGAATTTACCAAAAAAATTGTATAAAAAACATCAAAATACAACGCGTTATAACATATTAGGTGTAATGAATCATTATAAATTTACCATTATGGTAAAAATATTATTGTAATTTTTACCATAAACTGGTACTCTTATCTAAATAAATTATGTAAATAAAAGGACTTGTTGATGAAGTTTGATGTTGAGTTATACATTAATGCTAGGAAACAAATAGAAAAAAAGTTTCAATTATTGCCCTATGGTCCTAGATTAATTATTTATGAGCTATTAAGTCTTGCAAATCCTCTTACAGGAATTGTATCTGATATTAGTTATCGTGATCTATCAAAAGCCTTGGAGATTAAATCCGCTCCAGGTCGAGTCAATAGTGGTGTTCCATCTAAGCAAACCATCAGAAATTTCATAAAGTCTATAGAGCATGAGTGTGGCGAGTACTTTAAAGTTATAACTGAAGGGCAAAATTTAAAATTTATATTCCCAGAGGCCCCTCAGATCTATAATCAATTGATTAGAAAGAGAGAAGTTAACACAGTTCTTAATTCACCTAAATCCCTTATGGATTCTGATATAGAAGGAGATTTAGAGGTACAATCTAACATAGAAGTTAACAGAGAAGCTAACACACTCAAAAGTCCTGCAAAGAATATTAAAATATTTAATATAACTAACTCAAACAAACAAACTCAAACTGCGAATAATGATTTTTGTTGCAGCAAAAAACAAATTGATGACGATTTTTACCCAAACACAAAAACAATTGAAATGGCATTTTCCATGGGGCTCACCAAAGTTACCGATTTAAAAGAAATTCAGGCATTCATAAAGCATAACAAAAAACACAACACTCAATGGGCTGATTTTAATCCTGTATTCATTAACTGGTTGGAAAGAGATTCCCAATATACTCAAAACAAACAACAAAAGGCACAAGGACAATTAAGGAGCCATCACAATGAGCGTGGTACCAATCAAAGCACTTTTAACCAAACAGCACTTGAACGAGTTAGCCAGCAGCATGGCATTTCAATCGATTCACTCTGGGGCAACTCAGGCAGCGAGCTCAACTCCTGTGAATTTATCGAAGGAACACTTATCTACCCTCTGGATGAAACTGACTGCAATCTACGGGCAGCTTTTTATCAGTAAACATGGAGTCAAGGATACAGGAGTCTGGTTTGCTGCACTTAAAGATTTAACTCCTAAAGCATTAGATAGTGGTGTGGAACGTTTAATGACCTTGAGTAAAGGCGATAAGTTTTGTGAATTTCCACCTAATTGCCTGCAGTTTCGTGCTTTGTGCCTTGGTTTTTACAGTGATTTGCGCATGCCTTCTGCCGCTCAAGCGCATAGGGAGGTTTTAAACTGCGTTTATTCAGTGAACCCAAACTGGAGTCACGCGGTCGTTAAATTTACTGCTAAACGACTGGGTCTTAAATTTTTGGAAATTGATAATGAAGGCCATTCTTTTGCAGTATTTAAAGAGGTATACGAACAGGTATGTCATTTAATGAGACAAGGACACCAGATCCCGGAAATTAAAGAGCAGGTGTTGCTTGCAAAACCTCCATCAAAAGACATTGCAACAACACACCTTGCGAAAATACGCCAGTTATTGGGAGTTGCATAATGAAACAAATTCCATGTTTAAAACTGTTTACAAAGGAAGAGCTGTACTGTCTTTTAAATGCTTGCTCTGAGTCTTTGACTCTGGCCTATCAGGAAATCCATGAATGTGATTTATGGCACATTGCGATGAAGGCACGATTGGCATGCGAAGCGCTTCGATTCGAGATTGATTCACAAAAAAAAGAGTATTCAATTCATTAACAATAAAAGGAACACAGCATGCTAATTCTTACACGCAGAATAGGCGAAACCGTAATGATCAATGATGACATTTATATCACCGTGCTCGGTGTTAAAGGAAATCAAGTCCGCTTAGGGTTTGATGCACCACACGATGTGATTATTCATCGTCAGGAGATACATCAAAAAATCACACAAGAACAAGCTCTGTTTTTAAATAAGTCTGGCAATTGGAAGGAAGTGCAGGGCTTACAGGCTCATTAACCAACCAATCAAAAACACAATGCTAACGAGTTAAGGGAATAAAATGAATCCATGCGTTAACCAGATACAAAAGGCAATCACCACTCTGGCGTTAACAGGCTCATTTGCCTTATTGGCAAGCTGCGCGGCAACGTCAACAGTAATCGAACACCGGAATTTAGAAACAGATACAAAACTCAGCCAGACTATTTTTCTTGATCCTGTAGCTCAAAGTCAAAAAACAATTTACATCACGGTAAAAAATACCTCTCAAGAGTCATTGACCATTGATAAGTCACTAAAGAAGTCATTAGAAGAGCATGGGTATAAAGTTGTTGGAAATCCTGCCAAAGCGCATTACATGCTGCAGGCCAATATTCTTAAAGTTGGAAAAATGAGCGTGTCTGCAAGTCAATCCGCGTTAGGCGGAGGGTATGGCAGCGCTTTGGCAGGTGCTGCAACGGGCACTGCTCTGGGTGCATTAAGCGGTCATTCAAGCACAATGATTGGTGCCGGTATTGGCGGAGGAATTATTGGTTTGGCTGCGGATTCTTTAGTAAAGGCAGTTAACTACACAATGATTACAGATGTGCAAATTTCTGAGCGTGTTGGAAAAGGCGCAGTTCATGAACAGTTTAATTCCAATCTTCAAAATGGCACTGCATCTGGCACCACCCAGACATCGAGTAAACATAGTGATTATCAACGCTATCGAACACGGGTGGTATCCAATGCAGATAAAGTAAATCTGTCTTTTGCACAAGCGCGACCAGCACTTGAACAAGGTTTGGTAAAAACATTAGCGGGCATCTTTTGATGCAGCCTGACTAGAGCTCTATGAAAAAAGCGCATATGCCTTAAAAAAACAATAATCAGTTAAAGAGGGAATAGTAATGAGAATCAATGTAATAGCAGGAATTATCATCACAGCACTGGGTTCACAATGTGTTATTGCAAATAATTTAAATAACTATGATTTAGAAAGACGAATTTTTGATGTGTCTTACCAATTAAACCAGATAGCCGAAGAACACACCATCGATTTATGTTCTGGAGATGTCGCAATTGCTGCAGCCTACCTGGAGTCAGCGGGACATGACTTGCAGCATCAAAACAAAGACAGGGCGCTGGTTTCTACTGCCTATGGGCACAATGAATTAAAAGAAATCAGCAATGCAAGAAGTTACTGTGTTCATCTAGCATCGAAGACAAAACCCTATCTTGCAAAAGTCATCGTGATGAAGAGTGAACTTGAGAACATCACCATTTCAGATACAGATCAGACATCGGATTAATTTTAAAGAATGAAAAAAGGAGTACCTAATGAACGTAATTAAAATACTTATGTTGTCGATGACACTCTTGGTTGGAAATGGAATGGCTTATGCTGAGCCAGAGACAGGGCTTGAAAACAACGTAAAACTTAATCAGGTACTTACAGCCAATATTCCAATGAATGAGGAACAAGATGTTGAATATTTCAAACACATATTTACTAATGGAGGCCTTTATGAGTTTTTGTTGGCTCTGAATACCGAGGTGCCAGAACTATCTAAAACAGCGGAGTATGTAGCTTTGTACAAAAAACTGGATTTAACAAACCAGGTGTTGTCACAAATTTTAGCGGAACTGAAAAAGAACAATCAATTATTAAGCCAAAGGAGTGACTATGGATGAGTAAGCACTCTTTTTAAAACTGCGATTCATTAAATAAAAAGAATAAAAAATGAGCACAAAGAGGGGCTCAGGGGATTTTTTTACCTAAAAAACGGAGATTTATCAAAAATGAAACAAAATAAGCTTAAAAAATCATCAGTATTCCTGACTACTTTGCTTTTATCAGGAGCCCTGTTTTCGGCTTCTCTGGATAAAGAGGCGTTGGCTTCAGAGTGCCAATTCTTGGGCGCTAGTTTGAGCCAGTTGGCAAAAGCCAACCTCAAAGAGTATTGCACCACCGATGTAGATTATTCAGGAAGTATGCTGGAGCAATCTGCCGCCCTAATTCGAAGCGAACGCATGGAGCTCGCACGGGGCAATCTCGATCTTGCAAATAGAACCTTAGCACGCGTTGCCTCTAGTTATAACGATTGTCCTTATTTTTCATCAATGACACGACCTTTTACACAAAAAATAAATCATTTAATTCACGAATTGGATTCACTCAATCAGCATTCATCAAACTAAAGGAGAGCATTATGAATGTCAGTGCAGTAATCAGAAAAAGCAGTATCAAGCTTCATGAATTTATACAGCGGTCAGTCCCCTTGTTGGTCTTAAGTTGGGTCGTTGTTTTATGCCTTACCAGCACGGGACATGCAGAAGGCCAAAATTATTTAAGTGGGGTGAAAAGTGACGTCAGTGCAACCTTCGGTAAGAATTCGGATTTGCCTGGGTATTTGTATGCAGGAGAAACGCTGGTGGCGGGCGTTACCTGGATGAAAACCAAAAGTCCTTGGGTGTTTGTGGGATTGCCTTTACTCATGATCTTCACGCATTGGGGTTTAAGTTATGTCGCATAACTATTCCACATTTATGTTGTCAGAGGAGCCACGCATAGCAGGGATTCCTTTGACCACTGGATTACCCGTGTATTTGCTCACGGGTATTGGATTACTAATCGGTTATGCACCGCAGCTTTTTGTGATTGGGGCCGTTTTAAGTTTAATCATGCATGTTCAGTTTGGTGGGCTGCCTTTACGGGTTTTATTAGGAATTATTTATTGGTCCTTACCGCATGCCATGACGACGCTTATTTTTAGGTCATTCCCTAATTCAGCGCATCGAATCTATGTAGGGTGAGTTTATGAACAGTGTATTTCGTGACAATGTGCTTTTAAAAAATAAAGTGTTGCTTCATCTGACACTGGCTTGGGCAGTCACTGCAACCATTGCGGTGTTCATTTTAGGTGGGCTTTGTGTTCATGTTGTTAATAACAAAGAAACTCATTGGTTGCCCATTTGTACTGAGGACGGGTACTTCTTGAGTAACTCTTCTTTTTCACCTTCCTATATTAAAGACATGACTAAGAAGGTCATCCAGTTACGATTAACCTACAATCCAGATACGGTAGCCGCTCGATTTGCTTCGCTAGTTCATTTAATTCCTGCATCTCATCAAGAGGCATTCAAAACCATTCTGGACTCAGAGTCTTCTGTGGTGAAAGAAAAAAATATTAGTTCCGTATTTTATGAAAAGAACATTCACATTGATGAATCCACCCTGCAAGCCAAGGTAGACGGAACGTTAAATCGAACCAGTCATGGTCTTGAAGTGAAGCCACAAAAGAAAGTGTATTTAGTCCAGTTTGCGCACCTTAACGGGATGATGTGGCCTAAGACTATTAAGGAGGTTCATCAATGAAATCACTTCAAATCCTCATGTTAAGTAGCGTGCTTTCTACCTCACTGCATGCAGGCAATACAGCAGCCACGCTTAAATTTGAAGAAGGGGAGCGATTTGCGCTGTCTTTGTCTTCTCTTAACTTTAATCGTATTGATGTAGAAGGCGAGCGAATTGTTAAAGTCAGCTTCCCTGAACACTCCTTTATTGTAGAACAAAGCTTCGATGCAGAGGATGATTTGGATGGTGCTGTGGTTTTAAAGCCATTAGCGCATATTCCGTTAACCGTCTATTTCACAACCAATCTGAATCATCATTTCTCAGCCACCATATCTCCGATTGAAGATTTGGGTAAAACCATTAAATTGGTATCCAAAAAATTAAAAGGGTTTGATTACGCTAAGGCGCAAGAACAGAGCCAATACCAACAAAGTGATTTAATGACGGCGCTTATGGAGGGCACCACACCTTCTGGTTTTCAAGAAGTGAGTATTAAACCCACGACCTTTCGTTTGCATAAACAGTTAAAAGTAACCCTGGTGAAACAAGTCCGAGGCAAAGAGTCTTCGGGCTATGTGTATCGCATCGAAAATCAATCCCAAAAACCAATGGAGTTAACTCCAGCATTATTTGAACACCCCAAACTGATCTCGATGGAGCTGTCAGAAAAAATATTGCAACCCAGCCAAACCGCCTATTTCTATGGCATTTACCGTGAACAATCCAACATGGGGTAATAAGGAAGCGTGTCATGATGAAATCTCTTAAAAAGTTAATAAAGAAAAGTAAAAAAGCCAATCTTAATCAAAGTGCCAAAATGGAGCAGCTCCGTAATGGCTTGGCTTTTCTGCTGCTTGGTGGTTTGTGTTATGGATTTTATCTGTATTCGTCAAAGCCACAATCTACGCTTCCTACAAATAAAAAACCAATATTTGATGGGGTATTAGACAGCGCCTTTAGCAAATTAAGTGATGAGGCAGTACTTGAAAAACAACAACGCCAAATTGATGCGCTCAAAGCGTTGGTAGAAAAAAATAAAAAGAGCTCGCCCAATAAATCAGAAGATTTGGTTTCCAAAAACCAAGCGTTATTAAGCGCCATGCAAAAACAATTAGAAAAGCTTGCGCTTGAAAATAAAGAAATCAACGGAAAACTACAGGTGGCGTTGCTTAAAAATTCACAAACCAGTTTAGCTGCTGTGGCCCCAAGACCGCCTACACGTGAAGAAATAGAGGCTCGTCATAAACAACGGATTTTGGATGAAAAAGCCTATTATGGCAAAGCAGGTCTTGAAACGGTTCATTTTAATTACCGTCGTCAACAAAAAGAAGAGCGTACACCGGATAATTATGTATGGGCAGGAACCCATGCTGAGGGCATTTTACTGAGCGGGGCAAAAGGGGATGCTGGGATTAATGGTGCTAAAAATATGGGAACGGCACTGATTCGCCTGGATTCTAATGGAATTATGCCCAACAACCGCCATTCACGCCTTAATGGCTGCCTTGCTATTGTCTCTACGTATGGTGATTTGTCCGATG
>NZ_LBAW01000024.1 GCF_001648595.1 Legionella bozemanae
ATTATTCCTATATTTCAATGCCTTAAACCAAATTTTTTTGTCTATCTCTCAGGCTTTATGCACGGCATCCAGACGATTGTATATGTAGGCTAGGACTGGATTCCACACATAAAGCGCGGAACGTAGACATTTATTCATGTCCTAAGAATCTCAATAGGGATAAATATGCGATAAAAACAGTTCTTTTTTACCTACTTGCCGTCCCGCGGCTTGTTCGCGGGGCCAGAGCAGAACTGGGTTCCTCGCATATAGCCTGAGAAAACCCCCAATAATATAACCATCTTCTGGATGCTGCGAACAAGTCGTTACACGTAGACAGGGTAAATGCATCTAAATTTTGAGTTGTACCTACAAAACAAGAATATGAGTTAGTTATTCAGGGGGCGATTTTTCCAACCAAAATTGAGCGATATCAATTCGTCTTGCTATCCAAATATCCTGATACTGCATTATATATTCTAAAAACTGTTTTAACATAAGGCAACGATCGGGCTTTCCACTCAGACGTGGATGCAAACCTATAGTCATTATTGCGAGGTGTTTTTCTTGATAAAGATAATGAAACGTATTCATTAATTGCTCATAAAATGCTTTAGTGTCGGCAAAACCGGGTGTAGTCGTAAATCTGAAATCATTGCAGTCAAGAGAGTAGGGAATTATTAGATGGTTCTCACTATAATAAGGCAATTCATCCGCATAGCTGTCTGAATCATAGAGAAAGCCGCCAATTTCAAGCAACAATTCCCGAGTGTTTTCACTGCGTCGCCCCGTGTACCATCCTCTGGGTTTATGTCCGATTAGTTTTTCCAGAGTTTCAATACATAAAAGAATATGTTTCTTTTCAACTCTCCGCGGAATGTTGGTGTAATTTATCCAGCGCCATCCATGTCCTGCTACTTCATGGCTCTGGTGTGTCAGGTAATCGGCAAATAAAGGATTGAGTATCAATGCTTGTCCAGTAACAAAAAATGTAAGCGGTATTTTATAATGGTCAAATAAGCGCAGCAGTCGCCATATGCCAACGCGGCTCCCATATTCATAAAATGATTCCATACTCAGATTTCGTTGTCCTTTGGCTTTATGTATAAAAGGAAAATCTGTACCCCTGGTTTCTGCTTGTGAATCACCATTAAGAGGGCTTAATTCTGATCCTTCTTCATAGTTAATCACAAAACTAATCGCAATTTTTGCTTTATTGGGCCAAAAGAATTTTTTTTCTTCTGGGCCATAACCCACTAAGTCACGCATGTTTATCCTAGTTCAAAGGTAGTAATCCCATAAATGCCTTCAATAGATAGTTTAGGTTCTCCTTTTAAATACATTCGTGCAGTTGCAAATACTTTAGACATTTTATATTTGTTTATTAGGTTAACAGCTAAAGGATTATTCTCAGGAATATCTAAGTAAACTGTTTCGCCTTGAGCATATTCGACCAACTGCTCAAACAGTTTTTCAGCAATAAAAGGGGTATCCGCGAATAAGGGGCCTATTTTATATCCTTCGAAACATTTCCTGATTACCCCATAACCTTTTAATTGTTTTTCCTGCACATAACCAAGAGCCAAAGCAGTATTTTGTTTTATCCATTCTGAGAGAAATTTCGGCCTTGCTGCAGGAAAATAGTGGCGATCATATTGAGTTAATTGTTCAAAAGGAATAGTTTTTAATTCAACTAAATTAGGATCAGGTTTTGGAGTCAATCGAGTATGTTCTAAAGCATAGCGCGCGTTACTGTGTGCAAACTGATAACCAATATGAGCATAGTGATCGACCATATCAAGTACCCCGTCAATTCCTGCATTGCGATCACCAACATACAACAGACGAGCACGCGTTAATTGCATTCCATAGCCTTGGGCTCGATATTTTTTATCTACTATATAAAATCCACAAAAAGCAAAATGCTGGTCATAAACTACGGCAGAACCGACAGCAATAATTTGGCCATTTAATTTACCAGCGAAGAAACCTTGCGGATCAGTATGATAAAAACATTCTGCATCATTTAACCCTGGATTCCAACCTTCCTTTCGTGCCCATTCTACAGCAATTGAAACCTCTTCCTGTGTCATACGTTCGATATGGTATTGGGACATGATATTCACTTTTTAGCAGTGCATACAATAAATTAAATATTAAAGTAGTCACTAAAGCAAATACGTACTCTGTAGCGAATTTCTGAAGAAGCCTATTTTATTAGAGATAATCGGCATCATTTCTTGTTTTTACTTTTCATTTTGTCAACTAATTAAAAGGATACTAAATGATAAAAATTCCTGTATTATGATCCTCTTCAGTCTTTAAAATGTAAGGAAGCATTTATGAATGTCAAAATTAGGAATACCCTAGGCCCCTTATTTCTTATTCTTTCATGCCCTATTTTTGTAATGTTAATGTGGTATACCAATACCCAACTTCAAGGCTCTTTATCTGCTCTATGGGATTTAATGACCCAAAACGGTTTTTTGCAAACAATAGTTACAGTATGGAAGCCTTACTTTTGGGGATCTTCTATTGCTTGGAAAATTATTTTAATTTTTGTTGTATTTGAACTGGCTTTAATGCGTATTCTGCCAGGAAAACCATTTAATGGACCTATTACTCCTAAAGGAAATGTTCCAGTTTATAAAGATAATGGTGTTTTGGCATTTATTGTGACGATGTCAACCTTTTGTGTTGCATCGTTTGGTTTCAATTTATTCTCAGCTTCTATTCTTTATGACAATCTGGGGGCTCTTTTTGGGGCATTGAATTTGTTGAGCCTTATCTTCTGCATATTTTTGTATCTCAAAGGACGTTTTTTTCCTTCAACGACCGATTCGGGAATAACCAAGAATATATTATTTGATTACTATTGGGGAACAGAACTCTATCCTCAAGTTCTGGGATGGAGTATTAAAAAATTTATTACATGCCGTTTTGGCATGATGAGCTGGGGGCTGTTTCTTATTTCTTATTGTGCCAAACAAGCAGAGTTGGGTGGTTTATCCAACTCAATGTTCATTTCCGTTTTCTTGCAATTTGTCTATTTGAGTAAATTTTATATGTGGGAAAAGGGCTATTTACGCTCTCTGGACATCATGCATGATCGTGCTGGTTTTTACATTTGCTGGGGGTGCATGGTATGGGTTCCTTGCGTTTATACTTCGCCCAGTATGTATCTTGTGCTCCATCCGATTCATTTGTCTTTTGTATGGGCGGCCCTCATTTTAGGCTTAGGTTTTGCGAGCATTATTATTAATTATCTTGCCGACAAACAAAGACTTGTTGCACGAGCAACTCAAGGCGAATGTAAAATCTGGGGCAAAAAACCTGTCACGGTGTTGGCTCGTTATGAAACTACAGAAGGAGATAAAAAACAAACCATATTACTTGCGTCGGGGTGGTGGGGAATCGCCAGGCATTTCCACTATATTCCAGAGCTTGCAGGCACGTTTTTTTGGTCTGTACCTGCTTTATTTGATAATTTCGCACCGTATTTTTACCTTTGCTTTTTAACAGTCTTGTTATTTGACAGAGCATTTCGTGACGATAAGCGATGTTCTGCCAAGTATGGCCATGATTGGAAAAAATACTGTGAGCTGGTTCCTTATAAAATTGTTCCTCTCGTAGTTTGACATGAATTAATATTCATTTCTTTTTTTCAAATCCATACCTCCTGGGTGCACGCAGAGTGAACATCCAGGAGTCCTATATAATAGAAAAGCTCGAAAGTTTCTCAAGCAAAGGTTCACTGTAAATTCTGAAAGGAAGAGGCATGCTTATTTATATTCTTTTTATTTTAGGCGTTGGTTTAATTGTGCGAATTTATCAATTATACCAACAGGCGGGAATGGGAAAAATCACTTATCCTTCAGCAACCAGCTATCTTTCCTTAATAAAGGATGTTGCTTTTTTAAGCACGATCCCTTCTGCAAAAGCACAATTACAAACCCGTTTTATGACGTTTATCGCGGAACTTGGTTCTCGTTCACTCAATGGAAAAGGCTCTGGTATTGCCTATTTTAGGTTACCTGATTTAACCTCTGTATTTGTGTTAACAAACAAATCAGCGATTCAGCAACTCTATGCAAGAGAGAATGAAAAGAAATTTGGGCAAAGACGATTTTTTGAACGTCTGGCACTGATACTCGGCCCTGATAATTTAATGTCTTCTATTTTGGGTTCAGAAACTCATTCTATGATTCGTCAATCAATTCTGTCGCGTAATGAATTAAATAGACCTCATGTAGCGAGTATGGTCGCAGATTTTTTCAAAGAATATGAAGTAGAGCAAGGGGAGCGTGGAAAGCCCCTCAGTGAAGTAATGGATAAACTTTCCCGAAGAGTGCTGCTAACAACATATTTTGGACAAACAATTATTAAACCTTTTGAAAAACTTTATCAAGAAAGTTTAACAAAAGAATTAATCAACTGCCTTTTTAGCCTGGATCCTATTAAGAATAACGAGAAAAACAATCTTCTGCTTTTAAGAAATAGAATATTTAATCTTGGTTGTCAGATTATTTTTTCATCAGATGAAATGACAAAACAATTAATGACAGAGCAGAGTTGGCTTAATTATTTACTTAGAGTACGAGTGTTAATGAATCCGGATGCAAAAAGTCAATTGGAACAATTGGGGATAAAGTCAACAAAACAATTAACAGCAGTCCAATGCGAGCTATTAATAAAGTATTCGATAGATAACTTGGACACGACACCGCTGTCTACTCTAATAAGGGATGTCGTGAATGAAAGCCTATTTATTCCATTGTTGGGTTTTGATGCTACAGCTACTGCTTTAATTACTGCCTTAAGAATCGCGCTCCAAGACAAACGCATTTACACCATAATAAAACAGGAAATCCAGCAAAAAATCTCAGCAAACGAGTCTTTTGAATTACATTCTCCCTGGAATGCTCATATAGAGAAGGGCATGTCCTATACTGAAGCTGTTCTATTGGAAGCTTTACGATTACTGCCGCCAGCGCCTATTGTGCCGGAAATTATTCACGAAACAATCAATCTTGATGTGGATGGAACCGCACTCCACTTACCTCCAGGAGCTCTTGTATTTATTCCCATGCAAGGAGTACATACACATGCAAAACATTTTCCAGATATCGTGCTTTCTAGCGAAGGGCAAAGAATTTTTGGCAAAAAAATAATGGGTGCTAACGATATTTTTCCTGAGCGGTGGGGACCCAAAAAAAGTACTGGCGACTTTTATAATGCTCATTTATTTGCTGAAACTCCAGTATCTTATTCGCCTGGAGCAATGGAGAAAGAAGGAGCTCTTTTAACATTTAAAACAGGTGCACGACGTTGTCCTGGCCTACGAATTGCAATGACAGAAATAATGGCTTTATTTCGTATGCTTGCACCATATAAATTCGAACTTACCGCAGAGGAGCATCTCGAACTCCACTTTAATTATGAAACACCATTACAAAGAAACGGCGGAACAGGACTGCTAAAAATTAGACCTCGCAAGCAATTGTTGCTACGTGGCGACTCATCGTCATACTCGGAAAATAATACTTATCAAATAGGTCTTAATTTTTTTCCTGAAGCGCCTGCCCCAAAAGATCAAGAGTTGGAGATATTCTCTCCTTCGCTTAAGTAAAAATACATGGGCTGGGATGGTGACGTGAGGGTGGGAAATAGCATTTAGAAATTAGGAATTGATGCATAACAGGCAAGCAAGATACCCCAAAGATGGATATAGTCTCCCACTAATATATTTTTAAGATACCATTTAGGTAAACTATTGCTAATGTCGCTTTGTAATTGTTTGATTATAGGTACAAGTGCGACAATAAAAAAAACCATAAACACATGATAGAGAAACATCAGTTCTTGGGTATTACTGTATAAATAGGTTTTATATCGCATTTGCCAAGGTGTCATACAGATAACGAGGAACGAAAAGAAAAATACTTTGATAGCACTGTTTAAATCAGTCATAAAAGGAAGTTTCTTTCGATTCGCTACAATTTCCTGTTCCAATAGGTCGAGTGCATTAAATGAGATCGATTCAATCAAGGCACTTATTAAAAAAAATACACAATAAATATAAATACTGGTTGTTGTTAAGGAGGACATGCATAAATACGTATGTAAGACGTCTAAAAGCCAAAAAGTGTATATAATTTTATCACAACACCTATTGGGCGTCGATCCAAATCCTTTACAATTGTGTCTAGGATGTTCTCTGTATTAATGGTTATTTTTGGTGAGTTATTTTTGGTGATATTTAACCATTAAAATCGAAATAAAAAGAAGATTTATGTAAGTCAAGACTGTTTTTTTATTCTTTATTTGTTAAAATAACTACGTCTAATTCCTTTTTTAAATATCCAAATGTCTGTGGATATTTATTTCAACTTCATGTGAAGCCAATGTCGATCGCTTATAAGAAAGCCTTTCCGCACTTATCTACTTTTCTTTTTAAAAACACAATACCCTCTTTAAGTTATTCACATTTTCTGTGGATAAGTCTGTTTATAGTCTGTCAAACCCTTGTAAACTTTTGAAATTAACGTGATGGTGTATTTTATTCAATGTGCTTTTTTAGTGTTTTTAATAAGAATACAACAAGCATGCTCCTAAAGTGACGAGTAGTGCTCCCAACCATTGTAGAGAAGAAATTTTTTCTCCAATCCAATAGGCGAATATTTGTGCGAATACTACGGATGTATTCCGTAAGGTAATTGCCAGGCCTGCTTCTGAATAACGTAATCCCAATAAAAACAATAAAAAAGATAATGCACTTAAAGCACCACCAAATGACATGCCTTTCCAACCAGTTTTGATTTTCTTACAAAGTATTTGACGTCGTTTTTTATTCATTAACAAAAATATGCCAGGTAGGGCAATCCACATGGCTGCTGCAAATAAAGCTGCTGGATTAGCGCCATGGGCTAAAGAACGTCCATAGCATAGGTGATATCCTGCAATACAGAGCCCACATATAAAAGGAAAGAATATTTGTCTTGAATGTCCAGGATCAAAGGTTTTTCCAGTCAATGCTAGCCCCGAAAAGACCGCAAATATTCCTAATATATTGAATAAATTAATTTGCTCGCCTAAAAACTCTATAGAAATAAACCAAACCATGATCATGGCGATTCCACGCATAACAATGTAGGCCTTACCGAGGGATGATTGCGTTAAGCTAATGGCGAGTGTGATCACATAACCAGCTTCAAATAATCCAGAAATTAATGACCATAGAAATGAGTTTACAGTGGGAAACAAAGGGGTATTAAAAAAGGGAATAAAAAGTAAGGAAAAAACAGTTGCAAAACTCATTATCCCTAATATTTCAAAATAAGGTTCTGATGTCTTCTTGGCGAAGGAATTCCAGGCAGCATGAATAATTGCTGATAGAATAATAAGGGCGCCTGAGCCCATGGTGATTTTTCCTTTTTAATCTTAAATAATGTAGATACGATTATATCTTATCTCTGGATAATCATTTCACTGAAATAAATAGAAATTGATTGGAGATTATAAAGCAAATCATTTTCTTATTTAGAAAGTATTTTTATTATTTATAAGCTTCCAACATTTGTTGAAAAGAGACAAGAAAAAACAACATAATTTAAGTCTTCCCCTGTACAGGTAAACAAAACCCCCGTGGGTTCATTTGAATATTCTGATATTAAGATTTTATGCATTAATTTCATCCCGCCAGCAGAATGACAGGTACTTGATAAAGTGTTAAAAACATTATTTATGGTTTTAATCTGTCCAGAACTTTCATAAGCTTGCTCGCATTGAGGTGGTTGTCCGCTTGGTGGGGAAAGTGGTTTTTCAGCATAAGCACTTTGATAAATTAATGAAAAGAACAGCAGTAATCCATGAGGAATTTTCATAAGAGTCGTCCCTATAATATTAATTTCTTTTTATTATAGGTTTGAATTAAAAAAAATGAGAAATATGACTTTTCGGAATTGAAGTGAGATGGATTTAGAAATATATGAGGAAAAGCCCATATTTCGCTATGCAAATATGGGCTATATTTCTTTACATCATTTGGCTTCCAAGATAAATACTTGCAGCAGCCACTCCTGTTGTTACTACTACTTTCGTAAAGAAACTACACCATGAGCCCGCAGTTTGTTCTTTCTTTACCTCATGATTTTTTTGCATATGTGAGTTTTCAACAGATTTGCTTCCTAACTTACCACTAAGGAAAGGACAGGCATCCATTACTTCCAGTTCACTACTTGCTTTTTCTATCTTGGATTTTGTTTGCGATATGGGTACAGAGGGAGTTGTACCGGAAAGTTGAGTATATAGCAAAGGGGCAAGTTTTTGGATTACTAAACTTAATCCTCCATTAATTCCTCTGGAGTTTGCTTTGATGCCTGAAGTTCCTTCAAGTTGCTGGAGGGTTTCACCAATATTAAATAATGTCTTTAATGCAATGATTAAATTCGAATTTACATCCAGAGTCTCATCATTCTCTATATTGTCTAATTGACGGATGACCTCAATGAGATGGTTAGTACCGAGTTTTTCCCTGATTTGGGCAACAATTTCTTCGCAGTAAGCAAATTGCAATCCTAAAATTGGCCCGTTTTCATTACTGGGTAAATGAGAAGCATCTTCTTTCAGTTTTAAAAACAGATCGTCATCATTTAATATCGTTTTGAGTGCTCGTGTATTAGGATGTTCTTCTCCGTAATGAACCGCATCTCGCAGCAATTGTTCTATGATCATTTGCTCTGAAACAAGAACTGCAATGGATAATAATGCAGCTGCATTTTTAGGGTGTGTTAAATCAGGATCAGCCAATTGCCCATTAATTCGAACATCAATTAATCCTTCATCTGTTGAAATTGGCGTCTCATCTAAATAGAGAGCAGGACTATCATCTTTTTTCTGCAAATCAAAAGCATAGATAATTGCTTTAAGCGTGTTTTGATTTGTTGTGTAGGAGTTAGCCAAATGTTTTAATAAAGGATGCCTTACACTTTGTGCTAAGGTTGCCTTTAAAGGTTGGATCATTTCAAATGCAAGATTCAATGTTAATAGATCTTCTACGATATCTTTTTCCTTTGCATTGGTTTGCATTTGTTTATATACATTTTTTATGACAGTAGAATCCATTAATTGCGACGGATCGAAGCCATATTCCTTTTCTAAAATTTCAAGAAGAATATCCATCGCATTGAATGAACGGTTTTGTGTATGCAGAATATGTTCATTACCTTTCATTAAACCAAGCATTAATAATTTTCCCTGGGCCTCAGGCAAGCGGCGAAAGCCACTTTTTGATATTCGTATTACTCGAATTATATCTTCCGCGTATTCTGGTTTGATTAATTTTTTATTACTTTCTTTAATAATCCAACCCATGGGTGCAGGCTGAGCATTTACATTAATTACAAAACCATTGTCTTGATACGTTTGAGTATGCTCAGGATCAAGATCGATTTTGGTATTCGATGGGATGCCCGATGTTTCTATTACTATTCCTGAATGTGTTTTAACAATTTTTTTGTCATGTTCGGTAATAATGTCGTATTCGCCATTCTCTAATTCTTGGGTAATAAGTTGATATTGCTGTGAATCAATTCCTTTGGGGTGGCAAAGATATAAAAATCCCTGTTTTGACAGCTTACTACTGAGACTGATCCCTGTTTGCCAAACCGAAAAATGAATGGTATCCCAAATTGCTTCGCCACCACGAAGATCTTCTGTATTGGGATATTTAAGTGCTTGGTTACGTTCATTTAATATTTTCCCTTTCCCAATACTATAATGACTTGATTTTTCTAATAATTTCGTATCTTGTAATACTGTTGATCCTCCCTTGGAAAGACCAAACACATCAGGTTGATTTTTTCCTTCGGCAGTATGTTCCACAGAATTTTCTTCATAGTTCTCTTCACATACTGGTTCAATCAAAGCAGAAAACTGGGCTAAACTTAATTGGAGTCGAATGGCTAAGGCACCCATTTCGGAAAAATTTTTTCGCAATGCCTCCATTCCATGAACAGAACCATCTTCGTCTTTAAATTTTACTCCCGTATATTTAAGTGTGAAACCTTTTATTGATTCTTGCTTTTGGAACATTCTGCACCTTGGGTTTAATTTGAACTAAAAGGACTTGAATTATACATATAGATTGTTAACAAATTATTAAGTATTTATTAAGGCCAAAAGACTTTTCTTTGTGTGTTTTTTTAAAAAATATTAAGATTTTGAAGTTTTTTTAGAAGATTATAAAAAACTAAGGGGCGATAGCTATTTTTCCATCTTCTTTGGAGCAGGCCATTAGATTTGGAATTCTCCTGATTTTTGGGAGACGTCTGAAGAATTTAGAGGGGGTGTAGATTCTATATTGGATGGTTCTGAGGTTATTGCTAAGTCACCGGTTTTATTTTTAGAGTTTTTAGGCTCCTCGGGAGTTGTTCCTTTCGAATCGAGTATGGGACGCATTGCGTTTGAGTAACTGCATTTTAATGCCTCCTCCAGTATTATTTCTTCATTCTCATTTGCACGTTCTAGCATGGTTTTCTCATCTTCTCTAGTCGCATAAAGTTCAATTCCCCACTTAACCACGCCAAATATTGCCAGTCCAATACCAAAGCCGAGTAAAATGGGCCCCATAATAGGTGGTGCGGCTATTGTACTTAGAAGAATCATTAAACCAATCGTTGACAAAATTACACCAGCTCCACCTAAAGCAAAATTTGCATAGGATTTTGCGATGGCTTCATTGGCTAAGAGATTATTCCGTTGCAAGTGATGCAGTGGTCCAGTTATGTTTTCAATATCTTCATCAATTTCAGCAATTTGATGTTGAAGCTCGCTTACTAGCTTAATCAGAGTTGAAGTATCCTCCTTGTCTTTTTGATCAATTAATTGTGTGATTATCCCCAAATAAGATATCAAATCTTTACGATCATTATATAATTTTGAAAGTTTAGATACGGGACTGTCATCAGGGAAATCAGAAGAAGCAATATTACTGGAGATCGTTTTGATAAATTCCAACTCATCTATGAATGATTGAGCGGTTGATTTTTCAAGTAGATGTTCTAATTCTAAAGCTCGAATTGCTAATTGCTCGCGATACTTATCATTTGTTAATAAAGCAATATCTTGCTTTTTCAGCAAATCAATAAACTCTTTTTTTTCTTTATAAGCTTTACTCGTTTGATATTTATTAACAAGTGCGCCTATTAATGATATTCCTTCTATAAGAGTAGTGAGAGAAGCAAAAGCTAATCCAATTCCCGCAGCAACTATTCCTCCTAGAACAAAGGCGGTTATACCTAAAGCTGTTGCAGTTAAAAGAATACCTATGGCGAAAATTTTACTCCCTATAGAACTTTTTTTGTCCGTTAGAGTGGTTATCGCATTGGGAATAGCAGAAAGCATTTGAAATACAAAGCCAATGACGGGGAGTTCTTTGCTGGACGTAAAAATAGCGCCTATCAGACCCAGTATTTTTTGTGTACCTTCAAGTAGGCGTTGGGATAACTTCCCTTTTTTATGGGCAATTTCAATCAATGACTTCTGCTCTTTCTTCCTTTCGTTTATTCTTCTTTTTAAATCATCCATTTCTTCTGACAGAATGACATGTTTTTTGCGTGGATACGTCATAGGTGCTTTTTAAAATGGTATATATTCAAGTATAGGTCTGTATTCATTATGTGCATATTAAGATCAATACGCTATTAATTATCCATCTTGTTATTATAAAAAACAATTAAATAATGCAAATTACCTGGGGGGAGAGGCATTTGATGGCAAAAATAAGGAATGTGTTCATAATGCTTCTTTTCGGATTCCAGGCGTCCCTTCGTGCATCGGCCATTCAGCAACCTTGGAATTAGGATTTATCCAGCTGCAAAAAAGCGAGCGACTCGCATTATGGGTCGTATGCGCTATGCTAATTGAAGAATCTTATCAATTGTGAGTTCTTATATGGATTTTTACACGCCTTCAGGATTATTGCCTTTGATCCAGGAGCTGAGGCAATTAAATATTCTAGAACATGATAATCATGACAATATGAAAAAAGTTTCATTAATTTTAAGAAAGTGGGTTAAAAAAACAGATTGGCTTGAGGAGCATTTTTATGCTGTGGATCCAGTGAACGGATTTACTTCTTGGTTAATTTTTGAAGAGCCAGATCATTCCTTGGCAGTTAATTTAGTTGCTTGGGAGCCTGGACGAGAAATTACGCCACACGATCATAAAACCTGGGGGGTAGTAGGTTGTGTTACTGGTGTAGAAAAAAATTTTTTTTGGCTTCGTAGGGATGATGGCTCCCAACCTGGATATGCAGATATCAAAAAACAAAATAAACCCATTATTTGTTTTCCTGGGGATGTCATCACTTTTAATCCCGATGACATTCATAGCGTGGTTAATATCGCTGACTCAGTAGCAATTTCGTTGCACGTGTATGGTAAAAATTTAAATTATACCCATCGTTTTCAATATAACCCTATGACCAACACTGCTGAGCCTTTTATTGTTGATTTTAATTAGCGATTATCAGCTCTTCTTTGAAGTCACGACAATTCGAGCCCACATCAAGAAAGCTTTTATCTTAGATAAGTCGTTGCAATGTTGTTTCTATACAATACCTTCACTCTTACGAGCGTGCATACATTAAACATTCTTTATGCATCCAATTTATGCGGTTTTTATGAATATGATTATATTTTCTTGTTTTTTATAATAAAACTTATCTTTCCTGTTCGTTCCAGGTAGGCTTTTTTTATTTGATCTAAATTATTAGTTTTTAATTTATCTCTTATGATTTCTAGTAAATCATCTTTAGATATCTGATTTTCTTCCAACGCCTCCCAAATGATTTTTCCCTCTTTAATTAGAATTGTTGGTCTGCCTTTTATTAATTTACCAAATTGATGATATTTAAAAGAAAACTTAGCAAATAACCAATGTAAAAAAATAAGCAAAGCGCTTCCTGTCATTGCTTGTATCAACGTCGAAGGCCCATTTATTGCTCTACTTAACACTGCCCCAATAATGATGATCAGAACGAAATCGATGGTCGTATCAAAATGAAATCGCTTGTTACCTATTCGGATTAAAAAAATAGCGTAAATATAAATTATAAAGGTTCTTATCAGGACAAAAGAAATATCCATACTTGAATTAATTTTCTCGAGATAGGAAAGCCACATCTATTTCTCCCTAAATAGTCATTCTTCAGAGAGTAGCCTATTGTGAATAGAGCATCCCTGTTACTTTTCTATCAAGATATTCTTGTTAATCATCCATTCATTGCTCTTTAATTTTTTAGAAGCAATTTTTTCCGAATATCTAAACGGGTGGTGGAGGACCTCTGCGCCCAAGAATAATAAAAATAATAAATAGAACCAAGAATATAAAAAACAGTATCTGTGCAATACTCGCTGCGGCTCCAGCAATTCCTCCGAAACCTAAAGCTGCTGCAATAATCGCAATGATAAAGAAAATAAGTGCCCAACCCAACATACATCCTCCTTAGGAGAATTTTCCCTAGACTTATGATGAGTGTGTTTTGAGTATAGATAGCATAAATTTAAATTCAAGTTTCTCTCAGAATAAAAGCTCCCATCCTCAAGGAAAGTGAGTGCGTAAACGTCATTTAACTTGACTAAAAATGACATGGGCAATGCTTATTCTACTCAGAACCGAAATGGAGTTAGCTATGAGTCGCTTAAAGGGAAAGGTAGCAATGATTACTGGAGGAGGGCGTGGTAGGCGAACCGCTGGATGTAGCATATGCAGTTCTTTATCTTGCTTCTGAGGAATCAAAATTTGTAACCGGAAGTGATTTGATAGTAGATGGTGGATATACTTCCCGTTAATTCCATTACTCCTTTTTTGCTCTTGGCAAAATAAGGAAAAATGGGGTTTTTATTACAATTTACATGATAAAACCAAAGGAAAACCTTATATTGCGATGTTAAAAGAAGGCTATAATTAATACATTATGTGTTATATTTTTATATTAGGCGAAACAAGGAGGTGCTTATGGCTACGAAGGATTCTAAAGAACGAGCCAAACCGAGCTCAAAAAGGGAGGGAGATTATTATCATATGGAATTGCGTCCGAAAACACAATTCAAAAAGTTTTGTACCCATGATATTAGCGACAGCAGTCATGAACGGATTGCTGGGAAAACGGAAAGTGGGAGCTGGTTAACCCAAAAATGGCTCAGCGATAAAGATAAAACCACCAAAGCTCAGCAACATGCAAGAAAGAAAATATTAAAAAGCATCACAAGAGGCAAGACCTCATTAAAAAGATGTCTATGATTTATTTGTTCTAAAGAGCTTATCTAAACAAGGAGAAAATCATGAAAGGAACAATGAAAATTATCGTTTTAAGCAGTATGTTTGTGATATCAAGTCACGTAATGGCTGATAATGCTGCGTCTACTCCAGCAAATCAGACTACTCAGCCAGCAGCTTCAAGTACTACTCCAGCAGCGAATACAGGTATGTGGATATGTACTACCAATGCGAGTAGTCCAACTTCTGGTTCACCTGATGAGCAGGCTGATCAGACAATGGCTAAAAATGCGGCCAATGGAGCTACTGCATTTGATTTTGCCTTAAAAAATTGCCGTGACTGCACAAAAATCACCTGTGAATTACAAACAAAACCTGCAGAATAAGAAAGTACTCCCCTAAGAAAATCCAGTGCTTTTATGCACTGGATTTTTTCTCATTAACTTATATTTACAGGAGGTTATTATGCCATGGAGTAAATCAAACTATCCGGATGCGATGAAAAATTTGGGCTCATCTACTCGTGAAAAAGCCATTGAAATAGCAAATTCACTTCTTAAAGAAGGATATGAGGAAGGCAGGGCAATTTCAATCGCAATCGATAGAGCAAAGAAAAAGAAATCATTTTTATATTTGTTTCACCTAGGTGCTTAGGGAGTTGTCACTTTATCTTATTTTCGATTCGTTTATCTGGAATAAACCAGATTATTGCAACAATTACATAAAGTATTTGAGCAATCCACGTATAAACATAAGCAAGGGGGATTGCCAAAGCATATAAGACAATAGAGATATTTCCTTTAAAGTCGTTTCCAATAGCTTTTGATACTAATGACTCTTTTCCTTCATGTAAAATAAGAGTATGCACGAGTATGGAATAAGAAATAGCGGCCATTAAAAGCACTATTCCATAAAATGAAGTCGGGGTAGCAGTAAAGTGATTTTCTCCCATCCATCCCGTTGCAAAAGGGAATAAAGAAATCCAAAATAAAAGATTTAGATTGGCCCAAAGCACCTTACCCGAAATACTTTCAGCAGCGGTAAATAAATGGTGATGGTTATTCCAATAAATGCCAATATAAATAAAACTTAATAGATAACTCAAAAAAATGGGGCCAAGGGGGATAAGGCTGGCGAAGGTATCTCCATGTGGAATTTTAATCTCCAATACCATAATTGTAATAATGATTGCGAGCACACCATCACTAAATGCTTCTAATCGTGTCGTTTTCATTTTTCTTCCTAATTGAACCTATAAATCCATTTTCTATTACAAATATTAGTTTAATTGATGATGAATCATTTAGAAACAAGCAATTGCCATTTGAAAAGAAGTAAAAATAATAAAAACAATAAGTTAGTTGCTTTATAAAAGTGTATGTTTCTTTCTGTTTTGAGGATCAAATTTTTCTCGTTCTCTTTTTAGATGGATTTTGTATTTGGACCTATTGACGGTGACTGAAAAATATGTAAAATTTATATTTTATTTTCACATTATTGTAAAATGCGTATCTTTTTAAGGTAAATTTATCATGGGTTCAAGATCTAAGCATGCCAAAATTTCATTATTTAGTGCAACAGCACTATCTGCTACTGCTATGGTAGGTTCCGGATGGCTCTTTAGTGCTCAGTTAAACGCTAAAATTGCGGGAAATTACTCATTTCTTGCATGGGTTCTGGCAGCATTATTGGTAATGGCGGTGGGACTATGTCTCGCGCAAGTCGCATCAATCTACCCAGTGCGTGGGGCAACTGCTCGGTCCAGTGCGTTGTCACACAATAGCACTTTTGGTATGCCTTTTGCTTTTGCCAATTGGTTTGGATTAATGGTAACGATTGGTACTGAAGCTCAAGCGACAACACAATATTTGGCTGCTGCAATTAAAAGTGATGTTTTAATCGCGGACAATGTCCTGACGGTTTACGGTAAATTATTTGCATTGAGTATCTTGGTTATTTATTTATTTATTAATTATTTTGGTATTAAGTTATTGGCCAAAATTAATAATACGGTGACAGTAATAAAAATTCTTAGCCCGATTTTTACTATTGTTATTTTTTTGATTATGCGTTTTGACACCAGCAATTTTACCTTAGATACAAATTCTCAATACGGAATTGGCTCTGCAATTACTGCAATCATTTCTGCTGGGCTAATCTATTCTTATAATGGATTTCAATTAGCAGTAGCCTTTGCCAGCGAGATTGAAAATCCAAAACGAAATATTCCTTTATCAATCATTCTTTCAATTGTAATTGTGATGTTGGTTTACATGCTGTTGCAATTATCCTTTATGGGCTCTGTGCCCCATAGTATGTTGGCAAGTGGTTGGAGTAGCCTTAATTTTCATTCGCCTTTAATTAATTTGGCAATGCTGCTTGGAGTAAATTTCTTAGCAATGATCTTAATTGCTGATAGTATCGTTAGCCCATCAGGTACAGGATATTCTTATTTAGGTGGTGCTTCACGAATGTTTTACGCTATGGCTAAAGAAGGCCAAATGCCAAAGAAAACCATTGGTAAATTACATCCTGAATATAATTTGTGTCGCCGCTCTTTGCTCATTAATTTTACGCTTACTGCAGTATTTCTCTGGAACTCCGATAGTTGGGCCTCATTAATGGTGATTGTGACCGGGTATCATTTAATTGGATATATGGCAGCTCCAATTAGTATGGGAGCGATTAAGCCAAGTACCAAATTATTTGGGCTAATCGTTTTTTGCATCCTTGGGGTCATGATGAGCACATTGCCTGCCAACGATTTCCTGAAGATGAATTTGTCCATTTCAATTTTGATGGTAATTTACGGATCAATACAAATCGCACGTCGAATGAAAGTAACCACATTATTAGTATTATCAACGCCTTTTCTAACTTATTTGTGGTTAATTTATTTTTATCAAAACATTTACTATATTCTGCTTGTGTCAGCTCTTTTTTATGCATTAATTACACATAAAGAATATGTCAAATTATGTAAAGAAACCCAATTTATTGCTGATGATGCGGCTGATATTGCAGTAAATGTCGATCAAGCTCAGCGAGCATAATATGGGTTCGTCCGTATTAACCTGAATCTTCTACACATCGCTGAAAAAACAGTCCAGCTCTACTCCGACGTCCCGCGGCTTGTCCGCGGGATCCAGAAGATCTGCGTTAAAACACTGGACTCTGCGGACAAGCCGGGGGCGTAGGCGAGATGTGATCAAGAGTCAGTATTAACGTAGTGTAATACGGACGGTATAAGCTAACATTTTTCAGCTACAACAAAGTATTTATGCCAATGTTTCATGGAGTGACCTAATGCATCTATTTCATCACTTTCTTCTTCCTCAAATAATTCGAGTTTAAACGGAAGAAATAACTGGTGTAATTCTTTGTAACTTAAAAATGTCATATCGGGTCTTTTATTTTTACTCCAATCATCATTTATTCCAAAAAAGGTTCCGGCAAATAGTCCGCCTGGATGTAGTGTTTTTAAAATCAATTTCCAAAATTTATAAAAAAACTCCGGTTTTAAAAAGGGGAGACTATAACTTGCGTTAATTAACTGGGGAATCGGAAGAGAAGTTAAAGACTCAAATGAAGTGACTTCTGTCTTTAGCTTATTTTTTAATGATGGGGGGCAGGAAGATAATAAAATGGATATTGATTCAGCTTGAGAATCAATCGCTAAAACTGACCAGTCATGCTTTAACAGTTCAAGAGAGTCTGAACCGGATCCGCATCCAAGATCAATCGCAAATTTTGGAAGGTTTAATTTATTTCTACAATGAAACAATTCAATTGCTTTCATTAAAGTTTTTCTAGGAAGAGTTTTTTGCTTTGTAATTTTATAATAATTAACCCAATTTTTATTATCCATATTATGTCCCATAGCTAGTTACCAATTGGTAACTAATTGACTGCTAAATAGTGCTTTTATATTCTCGATAATGGATTTGGAACCAAAAAGGAGAATCATTATGAAAGAAAAAATTATCAAAAAAATTGTTCGCGAAAAAGTATTAAAGAAAAGTAAGGGCTGGTGTGGGCCCGGTACCTGCATTGGATAATTAAACAGCATGCATCATATTGAATATAAATATGATGCATTGAATAAAACTTATCAGGTCTAAATTATGTACTGTCCTAATCTTAATGAATTAATACATTATAAAAATAATAAAATTATTTCTCGATACAATAAGGATTATCCTCATGCGATAATGCACGCGGAAGATGCTTTAAGGGAGTTAATGAAATTTATTTGGCTCTGTTTAAAACACAAGTCAGATAAGAAAAATAATCCAGAGAATGAATTACTCAACTTTACTTGTACTATCCATCCGGAAATGCGTGATATTGACAGCATGTGGCATACATTTCTTTTATTCACGAGAGATTATCATGAATTTTGTAGTAATTACCTTGGCGGGCTGTTCTTTCATCATGAGCCCATTGTAGACATGAATGACAATCACTTAGATGAATGCTATGAACACGAATTAACCTTATATTTATCCTATATATATGATAATTTGGGTGAAAATACATTGATGAAATGGTTTGGACAATAATTATAAATTTCGTGTTTCTACAAATTTACTTTCAGCAAGCATTATCCTATTCATATTTTTCTCGGTCCATGTTGTTAGTGAATTAAGAATACTACCTAACTCTTTTCCTAATGGAGTTAATGAATATTCAACTTTCATGGGTAATATTGGAAAAGAGCACCTTGCTATAAAGCCGAAACGTTCTAATTTCATTAATGTTTGGGTGAGCATTTTTGGAGAAATTCCTCCAATTTCACGTTTTAGTTCCCCGAAGCGAAACGTTTTATTTAATAATATATTAATGATTAAAATTGACCATTTATCACCAATTTTTTCTAACACATTATGTGATGGACATTGCTCATTATAAACAGAGAAATTTTTTTTAGACATGAGGTAAGGGCCATTAATAGAGAAAGTAGCAAGCATAACGTATACATATTAAAAAAATAAGAAAAACAATGAAGTTATGCCTATGGTATATGTAAAACACCAGTTCGTATTTGAATTTTTAAAGCAAGACAGAACCAATCGGTGTTTTGAGGCTAAGGGGCAAGACTTCCATTCTCAGTGTGCACTTGAGGGCTTGTAGGTGTCGCATTTCCCAAGCAGGGCTGATTATCAAAAAATCTATCCTTTCCCAGTTGTTTCACTGTGCTTGAACTGAAACTCTCCATCTTTTTTTGTTCCAATAATAGATTAACAACTTGCGTGAGTCGAGAAACCATTTTATGAATATCAGTAAATTGCGTATACCCATAATGTGCAGTAACACGAATATTGTTAGGAGGGCGTACATCGATTTCAAATTGTCCTAATTCACTGGATTGTTTTAACAGTGTTTCTATTTGCCTGACATCGCTAATTCCTTTAACACGAAAAACCAGCATAGCGCCTCGTCGCTTAGAATCGTCAGGAGTAATCCATTCAATTTTATCACCCAAAAACTGTTGCAGGAGCGCATGCATATAACGAGTGAGGCATTCTGATTTAGCAATTAATTTATCCCAACCAATCTGACTCATTGTTTTCATATAGACTTTTACTGGAGCAAGTGCAATAGGGGAGGGATTGCTGCATCTAAAGGCCCAGGCACCTTTTTGCATCATAATTTTGGCATCAAAATCATCGATTAATCCGAAGACTTTCTCTGAAGCTGCTGCTTTCCACCCTTGAATTGGGGGGTATTTTTCCAAATCTGTATTCTTATTAACATAAATACCAAAACCACTGCCTGCTGAACCACAAATATGTTTATAACTACAGCCCACAGCATAGGTCACAGGTAACATGTGCAGATTTAAAATTCTATTGCCTACCGTGTGAGCTAAATCGAGACCAACGATAATTTGATGTGTCGCAATTACATCCTTTAATTCGGTTAAGATACGATTTATATCAAGACGTTGCCCTGTGCTAAATACCAGATCAGATAAATGTAAAATCTGGATTTTATCTGCGTGCATTTTGATAAATGTAATAATCTCCTCTTCGTTATAAAGTCCTTTTTCATCAGGATAAATTTTTAGGGTAAGGGATGTAGGATTTGGAGTAAGTTTATGGTCGGTAAAAACACCAAAATTTTTAGCGGTTTGAATCCCTCTTTTTAAAATGGATTCAATAACCGCCTGATCGGAAAAAAACTCTTTTCCTAAATGACAGATTTGTGTTTTTCCTGATTGCCAATCAGTTAGGGTCGGACGGTAAAAAGTATCAATCAATCGACCTAGATTAGAAGATAAACCTTCCTGGGTATAGAGGAATTCACATGACTCTGAAAAACCGAGTATTGCCTGCATTGCTTTAATTGCATCTTCTTCAATATCGCAATCAAACCAGTTACCGCTTTGTTTGCGAGTTTCTGAAAAATGTCCTTCATGCAGCTGAGTTGCCTGTAACTTATTAATTCGATCGATTTCTTTTAAAGCAGGTTTAAATACAGGTCCTAAAGAATGACCGGCAAAAGAGGTTAAACCGCCATATTCGAATAAATCATGTAATTTTAAAGGGTCAATAGAATCCAAATAAGCAGCATCTTTTGGGGAAAAGATATCTAACTTCTCAGAAATTAAGCGAATAAATTCATCCGAGTTAGATACCATAGCTTCTATTAGGTCTTTCATAAATTCCCTCTAAGTAAAATAGATTTTTAAGTGCTCATATTAATCTTTTCTTTTATGTGATTCTATGGTCGTATTAAAAATCGACTTCTGTTCAAAGGCTGATTTGCTATTATTTGAATAAGTATTTTTATGGTAATTAAATATGATTCCTTTGTTTCGATGCTGGCATTTGTCTGATCTTGTACTTTTAATTCCTAATGTCTTGTGGTATTTAAAAAATAAGGATGTTATAAAATATGCCCTACCTACCGTTATGTTTTGGAGAGGACTTTCTTTAAGTTATTCAAATCTTTTAGAACTTTCAGATGAGAGAGGGTTAGAACTTGCTGGCTTTGATTTATACAGAGTTTCTGATTATTATCGTAAAAACCAACTGGAGAAATTAACTCCTAAGAAACTAGTAGTTAAAAATCAATTAACTATGAAAAAAATAGAGCATAAGATAAAGAAAAAATGGCTCTATTTATTAGTTGATTCTAAAGAAATTGTTTATGATTTCTTCTTTTTAGAAACTCCAAGTGACGAGATTGCGAAGCAATTTTTTGAACAATCACTTGATTTGAATGGCTTGCCTCCTAAAATTAATTCATTAATTCTCGACTTACCCAAGAAGTTTCAAGCTAAATACGATGACTTATGATTCCATCAAATTCAGCCCTAAATTGCTTTTTTATGAGAAAGATGCAGATAAAAACTCACCTCAATGTCAGAATCAAGCTTAGCCATCGTGTTAAGATTTAGATAAGTTCTCCTAAGTGAATGAGTGTGTAGTTGTGCTATATATTAACAATAGGCTTATTAAATCACGGTATCAATATGCCATCACTTCCACAAGAGGTATTGATAGAAAAAGCAAGCAAATGGCAGGGACGTTTTAGGGGCGATACTGCAAGTTTTAACAAGGAGGTTACTAACGAAGGCGTTTGCTTAGGGTTAGGAATTTGGCGTTTGTATAGCACATTAACAGGAAAATATAAAGAATATGAAAAGATATTAAAACTCATTTATGATTCTGACCCTCTTGCAGAAAATATTAGCCCCGAAGTTCATCAGGCATATGAGACCTTTATTCAAAATACTCTCTGGTTGCATCGAACGTTACGTGTTGAAGCCGGGACGCAACAGGATCGTATGGAAGGGGCTTTGGAAGCTTTATTTGAACGGGAAGGAGAGCCATTTCCTCTAACTTATCATCAGCAATTTGCAGGTATTATTACCGTTGAAGAACTCAAGGAAACTCTTGTAACCTATTTAACACTCGATCCGAGCAAACAACAAGGCCTAGGGTTTACTCTAAGTTGTAATAAACATTCTATATCGATAACACGTGTTGGTAATCAAATTGAAGTGATTGATCCTGCTTATGGAGAGTCCTGGATCATTGAAATACCTCAGAAAGAAACAGCAGAAGAAAATACAGCGGCACTTAAATCGGCTGTAAGTAAAATGTTTGACGAAGCAATTTACAGTGCTTTGCATTTTGATGAAGCAAAGTTTCAAGGAACATATACAGGGATACGTATGCACGTGTATTCGCGATTACGTGATCCAAATGCTGAAGTATTGCCAACTATTTATCCGTCTACTACTGAATTAGTAACTTCCATTTATGAAAAAAGAAAAGACACACTGGATCAGCAGGATAATTTTACAAAACTTGATGCATTAGCCTATGCAGTACAAAACGGTGATACAAAATTAGTAGAATATCTGGAGCGAACGCTAGGAGCTGTGAAACTTGACGCGTGTAAAAAACAAGCATTTAAAAGCGCTGTATCCTATGGGCAGCTTGAATTTGTCAGTCGTTATTATAAAAAAGAATATGTAGATCAAAACGTACTGGTTAATGCATTTTCCAACGGCGACAAGCAAGTAATTAATTTTCTTCTTGAAAAAGGACATCGTTTTGAGAAAAAGGCATTTGACTATGCACTTGCTTATGCTGCACGTTTAGACCAAGGTTATACTTTTAATCTGCTTTTAGAATACTATGATAAATTTCACAAAGAGCAACCTGATTTAGCAAGTCCTACGGAATTAATTTATGCAGGTACATTATACAAAACTCCTACGCCTTTATTAAATATCGCGGCGCAAAATAATAGTGTTGAAGTGATACGCATGTTATTAGCCAGAAAGGTTAATTTATCATTAACCGATGAATCAGGACGAAACTGCTTGCATTACCTTACTCTTCATCAACCAGAACTTTTTGTTGACATTGCATCACGTGATCCTGCTTTGCTACTCGCCAAGGACAAATTAGGTGAGCGTCCTATCCATCGATTATATCAAGCAGGGGGAAAGTTAAGTGAAAAAATTTATCCCATACTCATAAAAGAGGGGCACTGGTATGAAGCATATATCTTAGCGCTAAAAAATAATAACCAAAGCATGATTAAGCGGTGTCAAGAAAATATTACTTTTGCCGCAATGCTCCAGCATGAAGGGGGCGCGTCAAAAAATCGATTTGTGGAACTTTGTGAGATAGTCAGATTTGATGATGGACGAACGGTTCCGTTTATTCAAGCATTAGCGGGTATCAATTATACGGAACAAACTCAAGATACACTTCATAGTATCTATTTATTGGCACTCAAACAGGGTAATGTAGAAATTATAAATTCAGTGTTGCAAGTTGTTGCACCTGATCCCAATGTACTATTTCAAACAGGCGCTCTGGTTGCCTTATCTCCTTGGAAAGTGCTGACTCAACAACCTGAATTATTTGAGCTCATTGCGAAAAAAGTCGATATTAAAAAGTTAGCATTAGCGCAAGAACAATTAATCGAATACTACTTGATTGCTTTACATCATAAAAAAATCGATCTGTGTCAAGAAATTAGTGCACAAATTCTTGATAAAAATGCTTTATTACTCAAAAGTCCACGAAGCCAAACAGATCCCTTCATTTTTTTTGAAAAGGATGAAGCTGCTTTTAATCAGTTAATCAGCTCAATTGCCCTAGATGATTTAAAGCCTGCAGCTTTAAACCCAATGTATGTATTAGGATTAGTACATAACAACCAAGATGTATATGGAAAGTGTATTAAAAAATTGAAAGAAGATCCGCTTTTTCTTGCTCACACTGATGATCTTGATTTGTGTTATCAACGGAAAAATAACGCCTTATTTAAAGAATTATTTGCATTAAAAAAGGTTAATGAAGAATGGTGCAAAAAAATATTTATCAAATCATTGTATGAAAGGAACTATGAGGTAGCAGCAGCGATTTTGGAAAAATTCCCTCAACTTGTGAATACTCAAATCGACAATATTAATGGTGTACCTCAATATCCTTTGTGGGTGGCAATTCACCAAGGAAATGCGGAGCGATGCCAGTTTTTATTGGCTCATAATGCAAATCCCTACGAAAAAAGGCTCAGTTGTACTTTAATGCAAGAAGGGCAGAGACGTGGTCCGTTAAAAAAACTCTTCGACTCCTATGATACAAATATTAAGATCATGCAAAGTAAATTTTCAGAGGTTTTTGACCAACTCAAAGGCAATAAATGGAAGCTAACAAAAAAATATGGACTTTTTGGTGATTATACTGATGTGCTTGTTGTAAAAATAGGAGATAAATCGGTAAATTTCCCCAAGCAATTAAAAGAAATTTTGGATATTATATTCAAAACAAATAATGAAACCAGCATACCGATATTGAAAGCGCAAATCTCTAAGTTAATCGAAAGTATCGATTCGATTCCAGACAAGGTATTGCCTCAGCCCTTAAAACTAAGACTGTTAGAAACAATAAACTCTTCCCAACAAAAATTTGTAGCAATCGAACCATTGCAATTTGCCCCCAATCCTTTTCTTTTAACAGCTGGGGTTTATTCTGATAAGGAGTCTTTACTCCAAAAAGAAATGGATAAACTACATGATTCTGCATTACATGTGCCAAGATTATAAGCCAGCCGCTTATTGTTTAAAAAAGTAAGATGAACCAATTAGGTTTTGATTTGTCTTAAAAAATCAATGGAATCTGGCTTTGTAAGACCCCATTGACTTCTTATAAAGTGAATTTATACTGGAGCACTCTACTTATAATAGACTTTTTCCAGTTATGGGTTGAGTATAAACCCCGCTTTTATATTCTTGCCAGTTATCGGCAGGTTTGATGTCACATTTTTTGGAAACCATGTGCCATCCCGGTTGATATTTGTGACATGCTGCATGGATTGGTCCAACTGCTGCAATCAGGAAGGTTGCGAGTATTAATCCAGCTGCTGATTTGATCTTCATTTAGATCTCCTTATAACAATGTTACAACGCTGTGACTCGAAATACATCAATATGATTATATATTGATCAATTGGGATGTGCAAATTTATTTGTAGCAATCAATTGAAAAATAAGTAAATTTAAATTTTTAGTATCAGAAATCTAAAGCCAATTGATTCATTTTTAGGTTTTCTAAATGATTTTAACTATAGAATCAGAGGAGCACCTGACTAAATTGGTATCCAAAAACTTGATAAATAGAGTTGGAATTATGGTGATGTACTGCATGCATCGCGGTTCCTTTTTTAGTTTAACTACATAATACTCTTCATTAGCTGCATCTGGCCAAAATGAATATTTTGTTTGTACCATATTTCCCTTCAAAAAAGTACATTCAATCCTATGGTGAGCAACATTCTTTAAAATGGCAACTATTAGAGGCTTGAAGTTAAGAGACCAGATACTATGCCTTAATAAAACCTTAATATTGAAAGTATAAAATATGATCCATAAGTTCAATATTTTCTCTTTTTTTATTAATGTCATTAAGGATGCACACGTGAATAAAATTTTAACTTTGTCTCTTTTTATGATCATTGGATTATTCTGTTCCCACGCAAATGCGAAAACAATTAAACTTAATCCCAATGAGTCGAAGATGCTCGCAAATAATTCGCTATGGACGTTAAATGCTACGTGTGTTGTTCAAAGTACAAATCAAAATAAGAGCAAAATTAAAATTAATGTGATCAAGAACAGTGGTACGGTAAATGGAAAAAAACTATCTACTGGCCAAGGAACTCTAATCAACGTTAAAAATAACAGCAGTGTATCTGTGAGTGCAGAATCAGGCACCCAAATTAATCTTATTAATTTAGGATCAGATGAATTGCAAGCGGTTTGTTCTAGTTAAGTATTCACGCTATATTCTCACAAATTTTTTTATCCTATGTACTGTGCTTTTATGTGCGGTACTAGAGTTCTTGCTTTAAAAAAGAAACCCCTCATTTCTTGAATACCGTCTATAAAGTCCGCGAGAGCCTCATAAAATTTAAATAGGAAAATACGTATTCTGTTGTCTACAGTCATCCCTGCGTAGGCAGGGAGCCATCCATCAAAATAATTCAGAAATCAAATTGAGGCGCTGAGTATTACTATACTCAATTAAGTTAATTTTCCGTTATCTTGCCATATGATGTAGAGCATTTTTGTTAGGTTGGAAAAATAAAATATCCTATTAGAGCTTAGGATGTATATTGTAAATTCATCCCTGCTTTCGCAGGGATGGCAGAGATAATATATAGCTGCATTGATTTCTTTGTACTTTTTATGTTAAGTTGATTAAATGAGCAAATATCGTTCGCTAATTCTGTTGTTACTTATGAGTGCCCTCTTTCTTGCGCCACTCAAGGTGCCAACGTGCCCCAAACAAAGTACGACTGGACCTGCTGCTCTTTCTTTTGCGCTAACTCCTTGTTCTGTGCAGCAAACTATGAACAGCAGCTGCTTTTCAGCTTCATATTGGCTTCAAGATGAATTTAACCTCGAATCACAATGGATAGTACGAAGTTTTATTGGTTTACTCGGTTTCTTACTTCTTTTCTCAAAATATACTTCTCCCCTAGATGAAATTTATCGTCCTCCTATTTGATTTCTTTTTTATTTAAATTCGAATAATTATTAAGAGGAATCAAAATGAAAAAACTAATTTTGTCATTGTTGATGGCATTTATCTCATTTTCTGTTTTTGCCTCAGGTTTTAGCAGTGCTAATCCGGCTGATGCAATGATGTTTATTCAAAATCATAGTCCAATTTTTTATTTGGCTGGCTTCTTTGGCCTTGGGGTTTTATTGGCGTTTACCCCTTGTGTTTTACCTATGGTCCCGATCTTATCCAGTATTATTACAGGGCAAGGAGCTAATACAGGGCGTCATGCCTTTAAATTATCTTTAGGCTATGTAATGGGTATGGCAGTCACATATGCTGTAGCAGGAATGTTGGCAGCATGGTTTGGTTCAACAGTACAAACTTTAATGCAACAGCCGATGATTATTGGTGGTTTCAGTATCTTATTTACCATCATGGCCTTATGGTTACTGGGGGTTTTTGAATTACAATTGCCAATTTTGACACGATTTGCTCCAAAATCACGTCAACATGGTATTGTATCTGCAACTTTGATGGGAGCTTTATCTACCTTAGTCGTGTCTCCCTGTGTCACAGCACCTTTGATTGGCATCCTAACGTATATTGCTCAGAGCAAACATGTTGCTCAAGGTGGCCTATTGCTTTTTGTTTTAGCTTTAGGAATGGGGTTGCCTTTATTGATTGTAGGAGCAGGATACGGTCGTTTTTTACCAAGTTCTGGAGCTTGGATGATTCGTATTAAACAAATCTTTGCCATCATGATGTTTGCTATGGCTGCTTGGTTATTAAGCCGTGTTGCGCCACCATTTTGGATTGATTTGCTGTGGGTTGCAGTCTTGCTTATCGCTGCATGGGTTTTTGGTGCATTTCGTCAGGAGCATCGCCTAGGTGGACGATTGCTTCAAGGTGTGGCTCTTTTTTCCATAATGGGGGCAGGGGCTTTAGCCTATCACGCATTTTCACCTGCACCTGTGCTTCACTCAGTGAAACATGCTCCATTCCTAATGGTACATTCTCTTGAAGAAGTTAATGCCAAATTAGCAGAAGCAAGGGCAAGCAATCAACGTGTTTTTATCGAATTTTTTGCTGGATGGTGTAGTGATTGTCAGGCTATGGATAAGCATGTCTTTAACCAAGCTGCAGTCATTGATGCCATGCAGGGCTCAGTAAATCTTCGGGTTGATATCAGCGAAAAAACAGATGCAGTAGCCAAGATTCGTCAAGCGTTCCATATCTATGGTATCCCTACGATGCTATTTTATGATCAACAAGGAAAGCAGCTTACTCATTTAAGCTCTGTTGGACAGATATCTAAAGAAAAGACCTTGCAATTATTAGCGGAATTCAACAACAAATAGTATAGAACCTTACGTACCACACTTTACGTGCAGTACGTAAGGTTCTTAGGTTACTGTACTATTTTAATGAAATGAACAATAGTTTTTTTAGAGGATTATTCTTTAAGAAGAGATTCCAAGAGGATGAATTATCTACTTCTACTATATTCGAAGCCATATAATCCATATTCGCAAATACATTTACAATAATTTGTATTGCTTCTTTATCACGGGCAAGAAGATGTTCAAGCAGTTCTTTCAAACCCAGTTGGTTTTCCTGGAATCCCCAATACTCTGGATTGCTGATCATAAAGGCATCTATAGCAATTCCCGTTTTTAGATTTAACGTAATTGAGAAAAAAGCATCAGTAGCCATAACCTCTTCACGTGATAGATCTTCAGGAAGTTTATTGAGATCAATTTTTGTTGTGATCAAGGCGGTTAAACCAGTGTAATTGCCATCAATATCTTTGGTGGTTGAAGTAACGACTCCTTTGATAAAAATTGCATCACCATATTCTTCAGTATAGCTTTTCACAGTTGCTTCTAAAAGCTCAATGGCACTGGGAATCATTTCATTGCTTTCTTCACGAGTCAAAAACTTTGTAAGATCCAGGCCAAGAGAGCCTTTTAGGACAGTAGTCGGAGATGTACCATCACCATAATCATAACTGAGATTGTCGACTTTTATTTCGAAACTATTTTTTGAGCCGATTTTGCGATAAAGCCCATTAAAAGCGACTTTGGCCGCACGTTCGTTATTGATTTCTACTGCATCAAATTTTAGATGTGCAACAGTGGCTTGATCTTGAAATGGAGCGAGAATATTTGCAATCTCTGAGTTTAATAAATCAAGTGTACTGCTTGCAAACACACTGGAAAAAAGACTGAAACTTAAGCCAATAGAACAAAAGAATTTTTTCATTATAAACATCCTGTTTTATTAAAATTTGTTTGGGTTTATCAGTTCCATATTTTTCTTACAACATGAAGTTAGAACCTCAAAATTGCTTTATAAAACTGAGCGGAGCTATTATGGCATTCTTTTGTAGCAAAAAAAATCTTTGCTAAATCTTTAGGGAAACTAGAAATACTGTGCTTTTAATTGTTTTTCCGGTTGAGCCATTTGATTCACATATTTCTGGAGGATATTCCGAATCTCCATTTGTATATTTTTTTACTGCAAGAGCAAGCAAGAATAGATTTATTTTTATCCGTCCTAATTGATAATGATAATCATTATCAATTAGGATATATATCGTTTTTAATAATCTTTATTAACTATGATTAAAATAATTGCAACTCTTACTGCAATTTTTCTGATGCCACTTAATATTTTTGCAGAACCTGCCGTACTGGAATGGCGTCCGAAACGATTCTCCTATGAGGGGCATATATTTTTTAATGCGACCAATTCAGCAGTACAAGGAGAAAGGTATTTGCTTAATCAGCAATTATCCAATGTGAAATTAGGTTCTGAATTGCAGATTAACGATTGGAATAAAACAAAGGGATTGCTAATTTACAATACATTGCCTACTCCTATAAACCCGCAATTTTATTTTGACCAACTTTATCATGAGATTAAAAATCCCAATTCACATTGGTATCTTGAGGGTGGGAGAAAGTGGGTGGCTTTTGGCAATTATAAAAGTGATCTTATTTACAAACCTTTGACCAAGGCTTTAGGTCAAACTAATGAATTAACTGCAGTAATAGGATACGATACGGATTGTTATATGAATGTGTCTTTATTTTCTCCTTATTCACGCATCAGTTCCTCTTCTCTCCCTTATTATAATTTAAATGTTGGTGCTCATAAAAAAAATTATGATATTGGCGGCAGCTACTTATACTCTTTAGCTGATAGCCAGCTTTTTCAATACAATAAAGGGTTTGGTGGTTTTTTGGAGAGAACTATCCACAGCAAAGTCCCCGGTTTTGCTGCTTATGCAAATTTAAACTATAAAAAAGTGGGCGCCAATTTAACGTATGTTACCGCAGTTCATTCATTCCAACCTTCGGAACTGAGCTATAATCAAAAGGGGGCTAAACCCCAAGCTTTTAGCCTTCAAAGCAGTTATGAATTAATAATAAAAAAAACTCCCATGAAACTGATTGGATTCTACGAACATTCTTCCGAAGCTTTAGCATTAAGAATACCCAAGCAGCGACTTGGTATAGGTCTTGCTGCATATCCCAAACGCTATCTTACTGCGCAATTTCAATACTTCAAAGATTATGAGTACAGTTCCAAGGATGAGGCTTCGGGCTTAGACAAGGCTATTTTGGGGTCTTCTGCGAAAGTAAATACGTTTGCTTTGCAGCTCATATTGAATTTTTAAATTCCTACAGAGAAGCATTTTTTAATAAAAATTTTTTGTTAATTATTGCAAATGAGAATTATTATCGTTTATATTGCAAATGATAATGATTCTCATTTTTATTGGACTGCATGATTTGGGTGTAGACAATCAGAACATTGTCTCTATGAATAACAACTTAAGCTATAAGACAATAAAGAGGGTGGTGTGTATGATTTTATCGAGTTCTCACGTTAATGAGTTAAACGTTCAATTACGTTCATTATTATTGGATACTGATTTTCCTGTTTCATCCAAACAAATGGAGCGTTTTCTTTTTACCTCTTATCAGCAGTGTTTTAATCGGTTAAAAAGGGCAGCTTTTTCAGAAGGGTTAATTGATAAAAAAGTAACGAGCCAATCCATTGCTACTTATCTTGAGCTCTTGAAGATTTATTCAAAAAATCGAAAAATTCGCTTTAAAAATTGGCACTCGTTAAATGAAGAATTAAATGAAAGCATTGCGAATCAGGCTCTAGCTCTTGCATATCAATATCAATGGCATAAAAAAATTAGACAACAGGCAAAAGGTTACTCGAATTTATGGTCTTGGCTAATCGAGCAATTTGATCAGCAGCAAGTACTTAATTTCTTAGAACAATGGGGTTGCATGGGGCATCCATCTCATCCTAATTTTCGTGCCAAAATAGGCTTTAACCGTAGAGAGGTTGTGCAATATTCTCCTGAATTCAATTCAGAAGTCACTATTTGCTGGGCTGCAATTCATCATTCTCTAGCATTTACCTCAACGTCAAAATCTGTTTATCATTGGTTATTTAGTAATCACTTTCCCAAAGAGTACACTTTGTGGAGTGAATCGCTACGATTTAAAAAGTTAAAACCAGAAGATTATTATCCGCTACCTATTCATCCTTGGCAGTGGGCTAATAAATTACAAACACTCACAAAACCATTATTTGATGGACAGCAATTTATCGTCAATCCAGTATTTCAACAAACAAAACCCTCGATGTCATTTCGTACAATGATGCCACTTGCAAAACATGGCCCGCATCTTAAATTGGCTGTAGGCGTACATACCACCTCGTCTTTACGTACGGTTTCTCCCGCATCAGTAAGTAACTCTTCTATCTTGTCACAATGGCTCAATGAATTACTTGCGCAAAATCATTATTATAGAGGGCAATTATTTTTGGCGCGTGATTTAGCAGGTATCAATACGTTACATCCGTCCATTCCTGATAATGAAAAGAAACATTTGGCACTCATAGTTCGTGAAAACCCTTTGCAATGGATAAGATTAAATCAAAAACTTGTTCCTGTGGCGTCTCTCTTTAAACAGTCACCAATCAGTCAACGATCTTTATTGAGCGAACTCATTGAACTAAGCCAAAGCAATCCGGTACGTTACTTTACTGAGTATTGCCGCTGCGTTTTAACAAGTCAGTTGCATCTATTATTATGTTATGGGATTGCATTGGAAGCACACCAACAAAATACGTTAATTATTTTTCAAGCAAATCGTCCTTCGGGCCTTGTAATACGAGATCTCGGAGGTATTAAAATTTGCAGCCATTCGCTTTATGAGAAAGTAATTAAACCCACACTACATCCAGATTCGACCATAACCTGTACTGGGCTAAGTGAACTGAGCGATAAATTTATACATGGTAATTTGCTGAGTAATTTGGCTTATGGGATTGATTGTTTGAGTGTCGATTATAAGCTATCTAAACCTATTCTTTGGCAAAAGGTAAGGCAAATTCTCGATCACATTTTAGAGGAGCTTAGAACTAAAACTGAACCGCAAATTTATCATTGGCATCGAAAGAAATTGCTTGTTGAACCTTGGCAACAAAAATGTTTGCTGGCTATGCGACTTCATGAAAATCAAAACCAAGATTTATTTTCCATGATTCGAAATCCACTGAGCAGAAATTATGCCTAAATCACTTCAGCCGCTCATCTTAACAAGTCAATTTTTTATGATCTTGGCTTTAGAAATGACAAATCCTTTCTTGTCTTTGCTCATTGCTTCTCAAAATGAAGGATCATTACAGGATGCGGTATTTTACAGCATGCTTGGTTTCATATTGCCTATGCTTGCCAACATCATCATGGCTCCAATTTGGGGGATTGCGGCTGATCGTTATGGTTATAAATCTATGTTAATGCGGGCATCCTGGGCATTGGTATTTACCCAACTGGCTATGATGTTTGCACCTTCTCTCTTTTGGATTTTAACCATTCGTGTTTTTCAGGGAGCTTTTGCTGGCTTTATTGTATCCATGCAAACTTATTCTTTAAGCCTTTGTGAGTGGCATCATAAAAGTAGACAATTAGCGCGTTTACAATCGGCAAAGGCAATTGCTACAACTCTAGCTGGTTTCATAGGGGGAATAATTTTAGCCGCTACCAATTACCAAGGATTATATGGCATAGCTACGGTTATTTGCCTAGCTATAACGCTTATTATGTACTATTATCTGCCGGCTGTACAAAAAAAAGCGAATAAAAATCTGGATCAAAAGCGCAATAGATTGCGTGTTGATTCGAAGCCAATTTACTTTCTATGCTTTTTGATTACTTTGACTCAAGTCATTAAATTTTTGCCTGATCCGGGATTGTCTTTGTTTATCAACGATTCTTTCTCTCATAATTTAGTTCTTATCGGTCTGCTTTATTCTCTTCCTGCGGCGGGCATGTTAGCGAGTTCTGAATGGTGTGGACGTCAGTTTGATCAATGCCGCTCTGACATTTCTTTAGTACATGGTTATTTAGTACGTTACAGTATACTCGGTTTAATTCTTATGCTATGCCAAGCAAGTACAAGCAATCTCTTTCTTTTTGCCTGTTTCCGTATCCTATGGGGAGTAGTTTTAGCTGCTTTATTACCTGCATTGTGTGCTCTTTTAAGTGATCGTTATTCTTTACCTGGTTATGCACTTGGGTTAGCAAATTCTTTTGCCAAATTGGGAAATCTCATTGGCCTATTACTCGGAGGCATGCTAATGAATTGGCTGTCTTATTCAGCATTGTTTGTGATTCTCGCAAGCTTCTATGGTTTATTTGCTCTTTTTGTGGCGGGGTTTCATGGATTTTTTATCAATCCAGATCCAGTGCCTCAGATTTCCAACACGTATTCTGATAGAACATCATGACCAATAGGGCACTTCTACTCATATTATTTACCTGGTTTTTTGGGAATTTAGATATTCATTTTATTACTCCGGCCTTGCCTAAATTAGCTCATTCTTTTTCAGTGAAACCGAACATAGCTCAATTAACCATTAGCCTTTTTTTACTGGGAAAGGCATTAAGTATGATCTTGTGGGGAGTTCTTTCTGAACGTTATGGCAGAAAACCTATATTTATTTGGGGTTTATTATTGTATTTACTCTCTAATTTTCTAGCTGCATTGAGCCCTTCTATTGAAGCTTTATTATTGTGTCGTTTTTTTCAGGGAATGGCCGTAGGAGCAACCTTGCTTATGGGGAGGGCAATGATTAACGATATTCATGATGAACAACATGCAACCCAGTACTTTGCTTGGTTTTTTACTCTTGGAGGTCTTTTTATATGCTTTTTACCTTTTTTGGGCGGCTTAATTAATAGTCATTGGAATTGGCAGATTGCCTCTATAATTATTGCATTCTATGCGCTGCTTCTATTTCCTTTGAGCATCGGGATACAGGAAACAAAAACTAATCATTCGTTGAGTTTGAGTTTTAGAGAAATAATAACTACAGTTTTTCGACATCCTATTTTTGTTGGTTATTTATTGATTTCAGCATTAATGATGGCTGGTGAATCTGCTTTTAATACTTCTGCATCATTTATTTTGATTAAAGGTGCTCAATGGACTTCTACCCAGTATGGTCTTGCTAAAACAGTTATGGCAATTATGCATTTATTAGGAACAGCATGCTGCGGTGTCTTGGTTAAGTATTACTCAAGTAGACAACTCACCGCGTTTGGCGTTTATTTCTTTGCTTTTTCCGCAGTTTTAATGTGGCTGTTTAGTCTGCTTTCTAACACGATTTACCTTATTTTTATTATCCCGATGGTGGTCTATTATTTCGGTACAGGGTTTATTGTGGCGAGTGCAACTTCTGCAGTTGTACGTCCTTTCCCGAAACAAATGGCATTGGCATTAGCTTTAACCCTATTTTGCCAATTCAACTGCTCCGCTTTATTTAGTTTTATTACAAGCGTCATTGGTATTAAAGAGGTAAGTTCTTTTATGCGTTTACTGTGCTTGATTGGTTTTTTCAGTTTAATTACTTTAAGTCGACTTAAGTTGAATGAAAAAAAACTATCCCAACACAGTGTTGTTATACAATAAAAATTGTTGTTCTTAGCTTCCTAGATGCATCTTCATTCCTTCAGTGGTATGTCCTAAGAAAGGCTCTTCATCCATTAAAAGCGTTTGTAATTTATCAATCTGCCACAACTTATTTTGCAAATGATTGGCAGATTTTGAAAATAAAAAGGAAATAGGGACTCTATTTGCAGCAATTTTACCCAGTTCAGTATTGAGCTTTTTACGTACTATTTCGAGTACTCCGTGGAGGTGAACTGCCATTTCTTTTTTATCAAGAAAAGAAGAGTAATCGATGTATGGGGTTATCTCAAAAAAGCCTTGCTCTCTGACCCAGGTACAATGATCACAAGCTGTTTTTAGAAGCTTTTTCTTTTTTTTTAAAGGTAATTCAATATTTTTTGTTAATTTTAATAAATGCTTTGCATCAGTGAGTAATGCTTGCATAACCGCTTGATTTTGTTGCCAGGCTTCTTTTTTAGCAGGTGATGTTGAATGTTCATAATTTCTGCAAATTCTTCTCAGATCACCTAAAATACGTTCGTCATTAAAAGGTTTTTTCTTGTTTAATCCTCCAATAACCCAAAATAAAAGAAAACGATATACCTTACTTCCTTCAATATTCTCTAATTGAGGTAATTTCTGATGTATGCGAGGTTTTTTCAAATTTAAAAGGATCTCATCATATTGATCATTATGCATTTCTACCTGACCAGCAGAGAACAGATAGAGGTGACGCATGCATGTTGAAAGCTCGATTGGGTTAATTCTTCGTCGAAACAATTCAAGAGGGCACTGTTCGCCTTTTGGCTTTTGATAATCAATAAGATGCAAAAGTCTTAATAAGCTAAAATCGATACGCATGTATTTATTCTCTATTTTTAATTGACACTAAAAATTAAAATGAAGAAATGACAAAAAATGACAATCATGATTTTTTATATTACAGACAGTTACCTATAAAAAGCAACATGTTTGATATCAGAATAGGGACTGTTTGCTCATCCATGATGATTAACTGCATTTGTTTTGAATTGAAAGGTTATAATCAATTTATTAATCTATTTCGATACTTTTAGAATTACTCTCAATTAGCGTACTTCTCCAATTTGTCTTTTTTCTAATAACAAGTCCTGAAGCATATAAAACAACCCCAGTAAGGATAAGCGATAACGTTCGAATAATTGTTGGACTTGATGATGCATCATAAAGTAACGCTTTTCCTGCAGCAAAAAACAAAACAATGAGCACTGATTTTGCAATAAGTACATCATTGCGCAGTGTTGAAACCCGCAGGATGATAAGAACATACGTAAGCCAGGAAGCAGATACAGCCAGGGTGCTGTATTCAGCAGTCAGTTGATAGAGACTCATGATCGCAAGAAGATGTGCAGCTGCCAGTAAAGCATAATAATACTCCTCTCTATAAGTTAATTCCTGGCGATTTTGTATTAATAAATACCAAATGCTGGCAAAAGAAGCCCCAGCTACTACGGGCCAAGACAATCCACTGCCATTTACTAAGTGGCCTAATATGCTTAGGTATTCAATACCTAAAATAGCAGAGAGCGCCACAAATGGGATTAAGAATGGGATACTCCATTGAATTAATTTAATTTTTTCATGGAATATGGTGTAAGCAAAAACAATCACTGCAAAAAGCCATGGTCTTAGATTTAACGGCAAAAGACCAAGATAAATAGAATGGAAACAAACAAGTGTTACAAAGGTGAGCAGTACATTACGGCTATTAAAACGACGATCAGGAAACCATCTTTTAGCCGAGTAATAGAGTCCGACTAAAAGGGCTGCTGATGCTAAGGAAACGCATGAAGCCAGGGTATGATCAATACGACTGAGATAATAATACTCCATTGCATAGAAAATTAATAATACTGGGAAAAGACTCCATGATTCTTTCTCAGTGAGCTGTTTTTTGGTCAATTGTGTAAAAAATAGAGTGCCAATTGAGAAGATAAGAAAATTAATAGCAAGTACCGTAGCGATTAACACATCTTGATTCAGTTTTAGTCCCACTATTGCGGTTATTGATATTGCCAAGTAAGCTGAAATCATCGTTAAGGTCCGCGACTCCACCCAAATAGCAAGTGTTGCAAAATTCAAAGAACAAATAGTGAAATAATACAAAGAAAAAATAGCATTATTTTCAACACCTGCAACAATAGGGGCGAAATAGGCACCTAATGCAGCAACAATCGCGTAAATATCATGTTTAAACCGTAAATAAAACCAAATGGAAACTCCTGAAATAATGGTCGATATGGCAATGACTGTTTGAAATGAAATCAGTAAATAATATTGATATGCGGCGTAACAGGTAAAATAAAGTACTATTGCTCCAGCAGCTGGTAAAAAGCAGGCATATATTCTATCTGAGTTGGAAATTGCAATTCCTGCAGTAAATAAAGCCATTCCAAATAATGTCGCTACTCCAAGTTGCTTTTCATGAGTTAACCATCCAGACTCAATTGATAATTTAACAATGAAGCACGCAGCCAGAATAAAACAAACTGAGGCAACAAAACCTAACCAATTACCTGACATAGGTTTTGGTATTGATTTGTCCGTAGTTTTTTTGTTTTTAATTGATTTAGATTGTTTTTGTGCGGTCGGTGACGCGATGCCATTAATCTTTTCAACCAGAGACATACGTACTTCTAATGCGTGTATGCTTTTTTCAATATCAGTCGATTTCAAAGAAAGTACCCTATATAGCAAAATATGGTTAATTTTACACCATTTTGCCTATTTGTTGCGAGAGCTCTTTTAAAATAATTGTAAAATTTTTCATTTCCAAGGGGGCTGGGTGACTCAAAAGCCTCAACTTAATTAGGGAACATAGTGGGGGCCTTGGTTTGGGGAACTGAACATGATTGTTCCAAAAAGTGGATCTCCTTCAGGCCAAGGTTCAAGCTGTGCTTGAATGGGAATAGGGTAATTGACCCGTTATTATTTAAGGTGGTCTTCAAGCCAAAATTTCAATAATGCAGTTACTGCTTGCGGTTGCTCAACATGACACATATGTCCACAATCCTCAATAATTGCTAATTTTGCTGAAGGAATGCCAGATTTCAGGGATTGTTGTGTTTCCAACGTAAAAGCACTATCTTGTCGGCCATAAATAATTAATGTCGGGCATTCTATTTTATGAAGTTGCAACGTCGTCGGTTGACTGTTTAGCATTGCTTTAGTTTGATTCAGAAATCCTTGCCGGGGAAACTTTGCTTGTCCTTCAACAAGAGTGCTCATTAAGGATCTGTCCTTGCTGCGAGAGGGAAGAACACTGGTTGCATTGACTTCACTGAGTAAATGTTCAAGACGGTCATTTTCAATTTCATGCTGCCACTGTTCAAAATATTGGCGCTTCTCTTGATTTAAATCACCTGTCCAACTTCCCATAATAATCAAATGAGAGACTCTATGAGGTGCTTTTATCGCTGCGAGTTGTGCTACCCAGCCTCCCAAAGAATGCCCACAGATAATAAATTTTTCTGGTGCATCTTTAAGGAGTTGTTCTGTCATTTTTTCTATGGTTTCAGCATCAGGAAAATATTTGACAGTAATATCAGCGATATCAGCAAGGTGCTCGCTTTGATGTTTCCATAATAGTTCTGTTCCACCCCATCCAGGAATGATAATAAGATTGTGCTTCATGGTTACTCCTTAGGTAAAACAATTTCATGACAAGCATAACCGCCATCAACTCTTAGTGTTGAACCCGTCATATAACTTGATGCATTTGATGCCAGCAGTAATACAGCCCCAGCTAATTCTTGAGGATCCGCTGCCCGTTTTACTGGAATTGCTTTGCGCCACTTTTCACCTTTAGGTCCTTCTAGAATTTGTCTTACCATTTCAGTTGACATCCAGCCTGGTGCAAGGCAATTTACGCGAATCTGATACTCCAATAATTCGGCCGCCATGTTACGAGTTAAATGTTCAACACCAGCTTTTGAAGTGCCATAATGGACACGATTAAGCTGAGCATGATCCCCGCATGCCGAAGAAATATTCACAATGTTGCCCTTAATTTTAGTTTTCACCATATGTCTGGCAACCTCTGTTGACATTAGCCATGTTCCTTTCAGATTTGTATTGAGTACTTTATCCCAATCAGCTTCTTCAATTTCGAATAAAGGTTTATCAGCACCTAATATACCTGCGCAGTTTACTAATATATCTATAGTCCCATAAATTGTTTCAATTTCAGCGATGGCTTTTAAAATTTGCGATTTATTGGTTACGTCGCAAGCCAAGGCTAAGCATGATTTTCCCTGGCGCTCCATATCTTTTGCCAGCAAATCAATTGCTGGCTTATTCGTATCGATCATGACTATCTTAGCACCTGCTTGAGATAAAATATCAATAATAACTCGCGCTAAACCACCAGCAGCTCCTGTAACTACAGCTACTTTTTTGTCTAATGCATACAGATTGCCAATGTCCATATTTTTTTCACCTCTAATATCTTAGGGAACTCATTATTGTGCATTTTGAAACAGATTATAGAGGAAAAGGTGTTTTTTAAAAACAAATTAAGATATTCCTATGATTTTCCATCCGTTAGCAGGGGTAAAAGTGGATTTATTTGTAAAAACATAGATACAACCCTTGGGATCAATTGCAAATAAAGGAGAGCTGCGTATATTGAGATACTGCTCATATGAAAACTGTTCTGTTATTAAAGTAGTTTTTATTTTGCAGCCTAGATTTAATAAATTTTCTATGCATTGATAAGTAACATCTTGTTTGAAAATGTTTCTACCACTATGTTTAAAACTAAATTTTTCTTCCCTTTGTCCTTCTTGAGGAAGTACTGTTTGAATGGCAAAAATTTCTCGTTCTGGAAAAAGATAGCGGTAATGTTTGGCTGCAAGAATATTTAACTGCAAATAGGGCGTAAGAATTAATAGGTGTTTGATTTTGAGTAAATTAAGGTTGTTTTCAACATGTTGAGAAATTGGGTTTCCCCAAATCGTTGCCAATCCTTTCATTTTGGCGTTGCTAAGAGCAGACCAATCTTCATCAACAAGACATACGTAAAAATTGTTTTCCTGGAGCTGTTTTGCGATTGCTCGAGCGACTTTATTCGCGCCAATGATCAGAAAGCCTTGAGGCTCAGGTTCAGCGACCTTCAATTTTAGAGCGATTTTTTTCGCTGTAAGACTCTGTAATGTAATGGTGCCAATGATCATAAAAAATGTTAAAGGAACCAGCATTGATGCTTCAGAAAAACCTAAGCTGCCTAATCGCATGGCAAATAAAGCAGATATAGCCGCAGCAATAATACCTCGAGGGGCAATCCAAGCAATCATATGCCGTTCCGACATAGTTAATGTAGAGCCTAAAGAAGATAAATAAACATTTAGAGGTCGAATTATAAATTGTATTACTAAAAACAATAAAAGGGCAGGGTACCCTAAAGTAATAAATGAGGATAAATCAACCCGCGCAGCTAATATGATGAATAAGAGAGATAAAAGGACTAAACTCAAGCTTTCCTTGAAATTCAAGATATCGTCTAATTCAATGCCTTTAATATTGGCTAATGTAAGCCCCATCACGGTTACAGCAAGTAAACCGGATTCGGAAGTAAGATAATTAGCGATTGCAAAAATAATACTGATAGCGCTTAATACGGCGAAGTTTTGCAAGTATTGAGGAATCCAGTATTTTTTAAATGCTACTCCGATAGATAGGGCCCCCATAACACCTAAAGAGATCCCACATAAAATTATCTTTCCAAAAATAAAAGCTCCAGAAATAAAGCCATCGGATAATGTATTTGAAATAATAAATTCAAAAACTAAAACCGCTAGAATAGCGCCAATAGGATCAATTAAAATTCCTTCCCATCGTAAAACATTAGCAATATTTGCATTCGGTCGCAAAATTCGTAGCATGGGCGTAATCACTGTGGGGCCAGTCACTACCATGAGCGACGCAAAAAGGAAAGAGATTTCCCATGAAAATCTAATTAAAAGATGAGTTGTAACAGCCACGCATAAAAATGTAATAAGTGCTCCCACACTAATTAAATTGCGGATTACAGAGCCAACCCCTCTGATTTTAGAAAACTTTAAAGTCATACTGCCTTCAAACAGAATGACTGCGACTGAAAAAGAGACAAACGGAGAAAGTATTCCACTTAATTGCTCATCGGGTCTGAGCCAATGCATTATTGGACCCAAAAAAATCCCACTAAGAAGTAAAAAAATTATTGCAGGCAATTTGAGGTGCGAGGCAACCCATTGGCATACAAAGCCTGTGAGCAAAATTAAAGAAAATATAAGAACAATTTGTTCGGACATGATTTTCTATTCCAGTCTCATTTTGCCTGACAAAATTGTCGACAAAAATGAACTACTTACTCTTCTATTATTAAGTATACTACGAATGGAAATAACTAAGGTTTACATCATGTATTATTGAAAATAAGTTCTCTACAGAAAATTAAAGACTGAATGATCAATATAATGCTACCTCTTAATAACCATATTGATTATTATATGATCACAGATATGATACACTATTATATAGAGCGTCCTAAAACTGAGTCTTGAAGAAAAAATGCTGAGGAATGACTGTGAAATTACAAATTAAAGAAATTTTGTATCTTTTATCTGCTATGAAAGATGTTGCTACAGCTCAGGGAAAACAGTCATTAACACCCTTACAACAATCTTCTCTCAAGGCAGTATATGCCCATGTTTTTGGACACAAAGATGAACTGCAATTTACACAACTCCTTGAATCTCCGCTTTCAAGTTTTACCCAGGTTTTTCCTAATGCAATAAAGGCAGAATATCTATTACGTTTTCTAGTAGTCACCGCATTGATGGATAGAACAATTGACAGTGAGAAAATTAAAACTGTTTTTGAGTATGCTAAGGCAGCTCATATTAACCCGCATTATCTGAGCCAGTTAAAGAAAACTTTGGAAGGAGATTTTCAGTGGTTGATTAAAGATATTATGCGCAAAAATCTTGAAAGCTTTGATATTTTTCCAGATCTTGAAGATGAAAAAGATATTGATAATTGGCTTTTTCCTTACCGTGGCGACAAAAAAAATCTGCAACTCGCGCAACGTTATGAAAGTCTTCACCATTTGCCTAAAGAGAGTTTTGGTTACCATATTTGGATGCAATTTAAAAAAAATAATTACAAATTTCCTGGAGAAGAAGAGGGTGCCAATTATCAATTTATTATGCCTCATGACTCCCTTCATGTCTTAAGTGAATACGATACAAGTCCCTATGGCGAACTTTTGGTTTCTGTATTTACTTCAACAATGCTGCAAAAAAATTCAATTGACGGTCACGTTATTCCCGTTATTTATTCTTTTTATTTAGGCATTAAGATCAATGAGCTTGCAGGCTCCGCTCAGGTGATGATCGATCCTTATGAGTTTTGGGATGCTTGGTATCGAGGCTCACAAATGCAAATTAATTTGTATTCTAAGGGATGGAATATTTGGGATGTTGCTGAAATCCCGCTTACCGAATTAAGGAAGCTTTATCATGTTTTACCTAGAGCCAAAAGCAATGAACGTAAAACATATTAGAATCCTATGAAATTAATAAAGAAATAAACTTCTTTAGTATATAGTATCATTCAGCAATTGGTTCGATTCTTAAGCTCCATAACTTTATGCGCTGTCTCAATTCCATATACAGGCAGATTATCAGAGTGAATCAATCCTAATTGCACTAAGACAGAGGCTTGGTCCCAATAAATATGTTCACTAGCAATTTTTCCATCTTGAAAGGCGACTACTGCTACTAGAGGAATTTCAACTCGTTTTCCTGTTGGCTCAATGCCTTTTAACATCCAATCCATGCGAATTGAATGAGTAAATTTAAAAATGAGCTCATCAACAATCTGATTCGTTCCTATAGTCCTTGATACAAGTACTGTTTCAGTATCTTGAGGCATTTTCGGGATAAATGATTTGCTGTAAAATTGTTCTACTTCTTTTTTTCCAAATCCTCCCATCATTGTAGGCACATGATTTACATAGGGATTCTCAATCATTGTTTTCATAGTTTGGTTAACATTTTTCGCTTCAAATTCATATCGAGTATGATTTTCCCAAATTTGAAGTAATCGTTGTTGGTCACGAGTCAATTCATTCTGATTATTCATAGCGTTCTTTATCTATGCTGTAGTTCTTAAAATATAGAAATAAATAGAATAATATTCAAATAAGCTCAGCTTAATCCTCCATAACAATACTTGATGGAATAATATTTTGTCATTTATCAGACTTATTGTGGTATAATCGCCCACATTGATTTATATGAAGGCAAAAAAGAGTTTGTTATGAGAAAAATTTGCAATTTAAAACAGTCTTCAAAAACTACACTGGGGTCTTGTTATGGATACAGCTTCTTTTGGGCTAAAGGAAAATTAACGCTCCCTAAGAATGCTGAAGTGACGAAACAAGAGATTCCATTAACTGACGCGATTGAATGTGCTCAATGGAGTCAATTTATACCTTCCCAAAAAAGTGAATGGATTGCTGATGTTTATATGGATTGGAACGAAGATAAAATAGCAAAAGATATACAAAAAATGTTGGTAAATAATGGTGATGCGGTAATCTTAAAATATTTTGGGTTTATTGCTGGCCATGCTCTTTCGATAAAAAAAATTGATGAGGGGCTTTATCACTATTTCGATTGTAATGATGGTATTTATGAGTTTAATGATAAAGAATTTCCTGGAATTATTAAGAAAATTACAAACGGAAGGTATGGGAACTTCTTTTACGGACTGGGATTGGAAAAAATTTCTGCTGATGCTGATTTTGAACCAAACATTATAAAAAATATCTTCGCGGAAGCATTTCTTTTTTGTGCAAAAATTCTTACTTTGCCAATTGGGGTAGCTCGATTGGCATTTACTCTTTATGAGATTTTGGCGGATCAATGCAATAAATTAATTAAAGGCTTGTCAGATTTTATCTTAATTAAGCATGACAACGATAATACAAAAACCGTTGCACCATAGATTCAGAGTATCCTTAATTCTTTTCCATGTGCCCGGTAATTAAATCACCGTGCGTGTTTCTATCTTTGCTAAATACCTAATTAATTGAACTAGAAATCAAAGCATCGCATATATATCAGCAAAATGATTTAAAAATAATTAAAATGATTAAAACCAATTAATAATGCCTTAATGTTGGTCGATTAGAATAATGCCTCCAAATATAAATATAATTATTTTTAGAGGGTAGATGTATGCAGTCGAAATATATGCCGGATATGGGGTTTGAACTAGATGATGCCATAGAGGATAAAAAGGATTCTAGTAATAGTGTTAGTGATCAATCTTTAAGTGGCTCCAGTCAAACACAGGTCGAAATAAGCGAACCCTCTATTACCACCACCATTACTCCCTCAACGAGTCAAGAAAGTTTCGAAGTATCTTCTGTGAGCTCTGATGATACAGAATATAATGAAACAGAAGAAAACCAGGAGTCACCTGATGAAAGTGTAGAAAGAACTTCATCAAATCCGAACAAAAGTTCTGAAAAGAGTAGCGATTTCTGGGGAGGAACAAAATTTTTACTAAACCCTATCACTTTTCTGGCAGATATGATTACAAGCCCATTTAGTGGAAAAAATACAGTTTCTAGTACTGAATCAGATGAGGTGAGTTTAAAACAGGTAGCAGATGAGAATTTTGATGAAGTGGACTGTCTGGAGCATCAAAAAAACGTGGGATCAACAAATAAAATTTTAACAGCAGCAGTTGATACGGTTCTTGGGGCTGTAATGACGACTCGTGAAGAATGTGAAAAGCATACATTTTATTGCAAAGAGCGAGAGAAACTCGATAAAAAGACAGGAAATACAGAAAATCAAGAAATGGTTAGTGTGAATGTATTTCTTGATAAAAAGCAGAAACCATTATTACCTGGGGCGCGCAAAGCATTAAAGAAACACGCAGAAGCAAAACAACAGACAAGAAAAGAGTATGCAACTGATCTACCCCCACCCAGCGAGGCTGTTACCCATGCAAAAACTGAATTTGAAATTGCTTACGAATTTGCGCAAGGTGAGGATGAATATGATAAAGCAGGCAGCTTAATTCATACAGCCAAAGGAGTTGCTGAAATGAGCACTCTTGATTTTGAAACATTTACAGGAGGCGTCACTTCGCAACCGGGCTTTGTCATGCCTCAGTCATCTAACAACTTTTTATACAATTTAATGATTGAAAATTCTAAAAAGGCAGTTGAACAGAAATTTAAGATAAAAACTACCAGTGAAGAAAATAGTGAATGTGTGGCTAAGTTTTCATCAACGAAACGATAATAATGTACTAAAGAAAGTTTATTTAAATACTTCTTTAAGTTTCTTAACACCCTTTAATGCAGGGGAATTGGTTATGTTCAATTTTCCTTGTTTGCATTTTCATGACCTTCACGAGTTGAAAAACGGTCTTTATTGATAATAAATTTTACATTGTGTTAGTATTATGATTTTTAGTGCATGAGTTTTCAGGAGAGATTGACGATGGATGACGCATTTGGAGATCCCAATATTATTGATGATATTCAAGGCTCTCTTTCAATGGGTAAGGTCGTCTTGCCTTTAGAATCTGATAGTCAGCCCGGTATTTCCTGGGAAGATTATTGTGATACGGATTACAACCAAATAGATAAAGAGTTTCAGGAGTATGAGGATTCACCGGGCTTTTATGAGACGAATCATGATGAAAAAGAGAACTTATCAAATTCCAGTAATAGGGATAATGAACGAGTAGATTCTTGGGCAGGCGCTAAATTCGTTACATTCATTGCCAACTTTGCTGCAACTCAGTTTACTGTTTTGAAAAATGCTGTTTCAAGCCGTTCGGATCCCGAACATTCTCGCCAAACAGAAAATACTTCTGAATTAGATACAGCTGACTCATCGAAAAAAATAGTGACGTCCCTATCCAGTGGAATTCGCTCTGAAAAACCGTTTACAACTCAAGATGAAATCTTTGATAAAGTTGGTGCGTCTCCGGATGAGGAGGGTATTTGTTCTCCAATGGTCAATTTATATTTCGAGGAACAATTAGGTTATCGAGATCGTGGTTATAGGGAGGGTGACTCCAAACATATTTATGAAGAAGCACTAAAAGAAAAACAACACCAAATTGATCTCATCCATAAAGGAAAAGACGGTATGCATGCGGTATTTGTAGATCATAATATCCCCTATGATAAAAAAGCAGTGAAAGCAAGTGAAAGTGAAAGTGAGGAAAAAGTAGAAACTTTGTTAAAAGATTATGATCAAATGCTGGTTACTTATCCTGTTGTTCGGGAAGATGGAGAAATGGATAGGCACCAAATTTATGTCGAAAAAGTTGATGACACTCATTGTGTTCGGTTTGATGTCAACAAGCAGGGGGGTGTCGATGAAATACCTTGTAAAATGTTTTACCATAAGCTGGCGAAGAAAATTGCAAAAGCTCATGATAACAATCCTGACGAAGAGGAAGAGGTCGTTGTTGCTGGGATAAAGAAAAGAAATGGCTAGTCCAATTTTATTGGTGTTCACCCCAAATAACAGGCTTGATGCTAACTAAAAATGCCCCTCTCCTATTCGCTATAAGACTTAATTCTGGAAGAGGGTTATTCGATAAGATACTTACTCTTTTGAAAGTGTTAATGAGCTTTGTGGTTCTAGGGTTTCAATTCCTAGCCTGGATTTATACTTGTTGAATAAAGTAGCTCTGTTGCCGCTCACCACACGGATTTTTTTCTGGACATCCTCCATAGATGATTCGATATCTTTCGTCATCGAGAAACAGGCTCCTGCATAATGCATGACTGAATCATCACTGCTGACTTTAGGAGGGATCCCCACATGGGCCTCATTTCCTGGAAAAGACAATGAATCACCACAAATGTGTGTGGCAACATGTTCTTCGGGTTGTACTGCTAAGGGGGCACCAAGACAGGTATTAATCTCAATGGTTCTTCCATTCACCTGGATCGTTTCAGTTTTAGTTCTATGACCTATTAATAAAGCGTACTCGCGATCACCAGGATCACTGAACTTATCAAGTGTAGAAGGAAAATTTATAAGATTAATTTTTTTAATTTGTGGTAAATCAAGTGTGGCCAGCGTTTCTTCCAGTGCTTCATGAAAAATACATTCCATTGGATATAATAATTCCTGAATTGCGAATGCACCCAAACTCATTCCTTTAATCGTAAGCGTTCCTTCTTTGCTTAAACTGAGGTCAGCAAGAAGTAATAACTGATGGAGATTATGCTTTAAACGGTTTTTATAAGCATTAGGATAAAAAACACCTTTGCCAAATACAGGATTATCAAAGGCTATTGTTTTGGCTTGGGGATTATTTGATAGCGCATTGTCCTCACCATAAATAGAAGAAAGAACAGAGGCAAATCCAGGTTGTTGCACTGCTAAAGCTTGGCGCTCCCCAAAATGGATTGCCTCACTATTCGAATTATCAAAACGGACGCAAGCTAATACATCATATTGTAAGCTGAGACAATTACGAAACTCTGGTGCTGCAAGATAGCTTATTGACACAGGGTAGGGGTGGGCATTATCCCATTCATCAAAAAGATTTCCTCCTTGTAGATTAAGCCCGTGAAGTATTGGTGAGAATTCTGTTCGTCTGCCATCGGCAAGAGGTAAAAAATATGCTCGTGGTACAATCAAAGGGCTGACAGCAGCTTCTTCCAAGGATAAATACTCTTTATAAAGTACATCATCCTCAGCAGTACCAATTGCCTCTAACAATTTACGGGATGAATTGTATTTTTCTTTTTTTCGTTGATATGCTTTAGCAAATTCAGCAGTATGATCACGAGGAACTACTAATCGACCATCAGAATAGATTGCTTTAAATTTTTTAGTAATTAAGCGATGTAAAAATCCAGGATAATCCATCTCTTTATACAAATGACCAAGTGGAGAGTTTTCCTTCTGCTTCTCTGAAAAAAACTGCTTTAGGACTGTATTATGGTCTTCAAGGATATAAAACTTATTTGATTCACGAAGCTGATGAATTAATTCTAATTCTTCTCCTTCAATATGCATTGTCTTCAGTTCCTTTTGTGGTAAGGCGTTTTGCATGATTGGAGCGAAAGGATGTTGAATCGGTGAAAAAGGAAAAAACCTTTGTATCGTTTGGGGAATCGCTTTTGTCATTGTAAGATTTGGCGACATTTTAGCTCTTAGTGATAAGGCTGTTTCTAATTTAGTGATCATGAAATCCTATCCTTGTATTGTATTAAGACCTGTTCAGGAGTTACTTTAACACATAGTGGCTATATTTTGGCAAATATAATTAGTAAAAAACCTTGAAAAAAGTCCAAGGCTTTTAACATGATAAGCTATTTAACTTAGGTTCATTATTCTTCGCTCTTCCTCAACACATTGTTCTAAAGCAGTTTCACAAATTAAATCTTTATTTTTTCTAATTACTGACTCAGTTAAATAATTCAATGCACAAGGAACTTCACCATTTTTTATCTTATCTAATGTTAATGTAGGATCTTTTTCAAATAGTGGAGCAAGACAGATTACTGCTTGAATATTAGAGATAGTTATTGCAAGTACCCCACCACTTTTTGCTGGCAATTCAATAGTAAAACCCTCTTCATGTGCTGTAATACAACTATACGTTTTGGGAGCTACTTCGCTGGCTATGTTAACCCATAAATCTCGTTCACAAAGGGGTAAATTCACTAAGGCAGCTTGCTCTTTCAAGATACTTTTATACTGTTCATATAACTCAATCGCCTTGGGATCCTTTGGATTATTGTGTTCATGCACATAGGTAACAAAATCATCATAAGCAATTACTTTATCAATTTCTAATTGTTGATATTTTCTCATTATCTCCGCTGGGATAATGCTGAGCCTCACTATCGATGGTTCAGGGACATCAAAACGTTTTGCTTGTCTTAAATCATCGAGATGAATCATATTGGATGCTTTTTGGTTGACAAGAATAAAATGATTTATAGGGAAACGAAGATGAGGAACTATCGTCTCGCATTGATACGAAAATATTGAAGTACCTTGCTCTTCTCCATCTAGAGTAAGTGAATCATATTCCACATCCCATTTGTCATAGACTTTGCATGCTGCACCGATTAGTGAAATGCCTGGGAAATTTGATTTTTTTGCGGCATCAATTCCAAAACCAAGAGCTACGCTAGGACAATAGCTAAATGAATGGGCTACTTTTGTATTTCCCTTAGTGAGGGAGTATCCCTTAACATGCGCTTCGGTAATCTCCTTTTTTTCGGCAGGGCTGAAATCTTCCAAACATGTATATCTTTTAGCTTTCATAAGGCGAGCAAGACTAGGACGCATTGCGGTTACCCCTAATCCAGGGCGATCAAAAGAACCAAGAAAATGCTCCACTGAGACCCCTCTATATATGGTTGGAGCGGTTGCCTCAACCAATTTGATATTATGTTTTTGTTTGAATAATTGTAAAGCGGTAATATTGTGGGAGTCAAAAGCGGCTCCAGTAAGTCGCACACTACTTAAAGCAGTACGGCCAGCAAATGAAAACCCATATCTTTCTAACATACTCTGCATCTTAAATACCTCTGAATAAAATTTGCAATCCTTTCTTGACGCTCCATTTATGCTCAAATAAAATCCATAACCTGAATTATTTTGTGCATGTAGTTTATAAAATGAGCATTAAAGAAAAATTAAAATAAGACATTAAATTTTTTATGAGAGGTATAAATAAATTTATAGATAATCCTAAAGGCTCGTACGAATATGTTGTTGATTTTCTTTAGAATAGGGATAGCATCTGCGTTTGTTGTTCGATTCAAAAAATAAAAAAGCCTTGAAAAAGATTCAAGGCTTTTGGCATAGATTGGAATGACTTAAGTTATTTAGCATAAGTTAGCAGTTGGCTTTTGATCCTCTTCAATGCATTGTTCTAAACCAGTTTGACACACTAGTTCCTTATTTTTTCTAATTACTGACTCAGTTAAATAATTTAAAGCACAAGGAACTTCACCATTTTTTATCTTGTCTAATGTTAATGTTGGATCTTTTTCAAATAATGGAGCAAGACAGATCGCTGCCTCAATATCAGAGATAGTTATCACAAATACCCCACCGCTTTTTGCTGGCAATTCAATAGTAAAACCCTCTTCATGTGCTGTAATACAACTATAAGTTTTAGGGGCTACTTCACTGGCTATATTAATCCATAAATCTCGCTCGCAAAGGGGTAAACTCACTAAGGCAGCTTGTTCTTTCAAGATACTTCTATACTGTTCATATAACTCAGCTGCTTTTAAAGCTTTTATATCCTTGGGATCCTTACTTTCGAAGACGTAGGAAACAAAGTCATCATAAGCAATTACTTTATCAATTTCTAATCGCTGATATTTTCTCATTATCTCTTCCGGGATAATGCTGAGTTCCACTATCGATGATTCTGGGGCATCAAAACGTTTTGCTTGTCTTAACTCATCAAGATGAATCATATTGGATGCTTTTTGGTTGACAACAATACAATGATTCAGAGCAAATAGATGAGGAACTATCGTCTCGTATTGATATGAATATAGAGAAGTACCAAATTGTACACCATCCAAAGCTTCATCATATTCCACATCCCATTTGTTATAGACATTGCATGCTGCACCGATTAGTGAAATGCCTGGGAAATTTGATTTTTTTGCGGCATCAACTCCATAACCAAGAGCTACGCTAGGACAATAGCTAAATGAATGGGCTAATTTTGTATTTCCCTTAATGAGGGAGTATCCCTTAACATGCGTGTCGGTAATCTCCTTTTTTTCGGCAGGGCTGAAATCTTCCAAACATGTATATCCTTTAGCTTTCATAAGGCGGGCAAAGCTAGGACGCATTGCGGTTGCTCCTAATCCAGGGTAACCAAAAGAACCAAGAAAATGCTCCACTGAGATCCCTCTATATATGGTTGGAGCGGTTGCCTCAACCAATTTGATATTATATTTTTGCTTAAATTGTTCCAAAGCGGCAATATTGTGGGAGTCCCAAGCGGTTCCAGTAAGTCGCACACTACTTAAAGCAGTACGGCCAGCAAATGAAAACCCATATCTTTCTAACATACTCTGCATCTTAAATACCTCTGAATAAAATTTGTAATCCTTTCTTGATGTTCCATTTATGCTCAAATAAAATCCATAACCTGAATTATTTTGTGCATGTAGTTTATAAAATGAGCATTAAAGAAAAATTAAAATAAGTCATTAAATTTTTTATGAGAGATATAAATAAATTTATAGATAATCCTAAAGGCCGTACGGATATGTTGTTGATTCTCTTTAAATCTTTAAATAGGGATAGCATCTGCGTTTGTTGTTCGATCCAAAAATAAAAAAGCCTTGAAAAAATTCAAGGCTTTTGGCATAGATTGGAATGACTTAATTTAGCTTAAGTTAGTCGTTGGTTTTTGATCTTCTTCAATACATTGTTCTAAACCAGTTTGACACACTAGTTCTTTATCTTTTAGAATAAGACTAATGATAGGGCGAAGGGCCAGAGGGGAGTATCAAATTTATTCATAAAGAAACTCTGACGTCCTGAGCAGGATTGTTCCCTTAGAAGGGGCTAGGACAAAATTGTAAGCAGAAGTTAGAGTCTAATATTAGGAAATATCGGGTCTTTCCCAATTACGGGGGCACTCACCAGTTAACAACACAGCACCCTAACACGGGTT
>NZ_LBAW01000025.1 GCF_001648595.1 Legionella bozemanae
TTCCTATATTTCAATGCCTTAAACCAAATTTTTTTGTCTATCTCTCAGGCATAAAGCACGGAATGTAGGTTTTGTGAGTTTCGGAATCTAGCAGTTTGATTTTGTATCTTACCATGAGATGCATTTGTCCTGGCACATATCTTTTTTGTCTACTTGCCGTGCTTTATGAATGGCATCCAGCCGATCGCACATGAACACTTAATCTGAATTTTGTTCATAAAAACACAATATAGGGAGTTTAATCACTCCATTAAATGCTAAAAATTTAATTAATGATTTTTATTTTGATGCATGCTATAACTTGCTACGACTTTATTACGGCCCATTTTTTTTGCCTCATAAAGTGCTTCATCAGCTTTTGATATCAGATCATCTACTTTTTTACCATCATAAGGATAAAAAGCAATTCCAATTGATATGGTAACCGAAATAGGTTTTTCCTGATTGATTTCAACCGAAAACTTTTCAATGGAGTCACGAATTGCTTCTGCTTTTAATTTGACGGCATCCAAATTAGCAATTCGTAAAAAAATCATAAATTCTTCCCCACCCCAGCGAGAAATTAAATCATCTTGTCGACATATTTGCCGTATTTTTGTGGCGAACTCAAAAAGAACCCGGTCGCCCACCAAGTGACCGTAGGTATCATTTATTTTTTTAAAATAATCAATATCGATTAATAAAAGAGCAAATGTAAATGGATGATTTTTGGCTTTTAAAATTTCTTTTTGCAAGTATTCTTCAAAAAAGCGCCGGTTATAAACGCCAGTTAAACTATCTTGAGTAGATTGGGTTTTTAGAACATCACGAAGCTTAATATTGTATATGCTTAATGCGGACTGTTCGGAAATAATTTGTGCCAAAGCAATCAACCGTTGATTATCAGTATTTAAGCCAAATTCAACATAAAATAACCCTAACATTTCATTTTGGGCAAATAAAGGCAAACAAACATAGCTTATAGGTTTTTTTTCACCTTTTTTAATATGATTACACAAAACACCTTCCGTTGTATCAGAGATATAATAAGATTGATGTCGTAGTAAAGAGAGACAATCCTTAGGTGTAAAAAGGAATAAACTAGAAACTGGTTCTCCCCAGATTAGTACCCTGCTAATCAGATTTAAATTGTCTGAAGAAATAAGATAAACAATCCCCGAGGTTCCCGATAAAATTCGTTTGCTATAATTTTTAATTATTTCAATCGCGTCATCCATAGAAAGACTTGATTGCAATAAACTCATTAACTCTTTCAACAACTCCAACTCTTTATTTTGAATCTCAAGACTTTTAACTACATTTTCCAGTTCAATTTTTGACTCTTCAAGTTTTCTTTCATTTTGAATACGTTGATGAACATTAATTGCAAAATGACTCACGCCAATAAGCTTACCCTCTGAATCATGGATGGGATTGTAATGTATTTCAAAATCTAGCCCGTCATGCCTTTTGTCTTTAAATGATTCAATTACTATGAACCCGGTACCTTTCATTGCTCTTTCCCAAAGCGTCATTGCTTTTGTTTGATTTTCAACGCTCATTTTCTGTAAAAGCGCCCTAAAATTCATGCCAACTTCCAAATCGATTTTGAAAATACGATAAACTTCACATTTATACATTGTATTAAACGCAATAAAATCATAATTTAAATCAATTGCAGCAACTAAATCACTGCTGCCTTCAATGATTCCTTGCAAACGTTCGCGCGCATTTGCTAGTTCGGTTTGTGTTTGCTTTAATTTTTCAGAGTTCCCTTTTATAAACTGCAGTGTATGAATTAAAAATCCGGAAAGTAGGGCAATAATGATACCAATGATCAAGATCATAGTTGGGAAAAAGGAAGTAATAACCTGATTGTAAAGCGAAATGGAAGGCCAAAGAATGATCTTCCAATTTTGTCCGTATAGAGGAAGTGTAATGCTATGTTTCCAACCCTTGTAAAATTTATGCTCTCTAGCATTGGTATATAAAAGCCCGGAAGCATCATAGATACCCAAATTATATCCTTGAATATCCATTTTTTTTAAAATATCGTCTAAAAATATCTCTGCATTTAGAATCCCTACCATAAACCCTTGGAAATGATTTCCTTTCAACATGGGGCTGAATAGTAAAATTACTTTATTTCCCTTAGCCCAATCAAACTGAGAGCTAAATTGCAATTCATTTTTTGCTAAACTTCTTAGCATTTCTTCACGTCGATCAGGATTATCGTCAAGATTATATTCTTTAATTAGTTCATTACCTTCTTCGGGAGCAACCCAACGTATCACATATTTGTTATCAACCCATAAAATTGCTTTATAACCCGGCTGATCATGAATATAGTGCATCATATCCGCTCGCCATTCACTTTCAGGTGTAATATGCCGATTCAGCCAACGATAAGTAATTCTCGAAAAAGAGGAAGCGAGTTCTGCTGTACGTGATTCAATCACATCCTCTACATTTTCGACTTTCAACTGTAACAACATATTTAACGAGTTTTCCTGATTTTTTTTAGTGAACTGCCATCCCAACACAGTAATATTTAAAATCACGAAAACTGCTATTAGAGGAAGAGATATAAGAGAATGTTTTACATTTTTTGAATTAATATAAGAAATGATTGCCAAGCTTAGGAGAATTAATCCCAAAGAAGTATAAATTGAAATCTTCATCCATCGCCCCGCACCAAAATGCGTTGCGAACTCAATAAAATGATTGGTCGTTGCAATAAATCCTAAACTTAAAGTAAAAAAAATACCGAATAAACATAACCAGAGCCAGTAATTGGAAAACTGAAATGAAACAATAAGGAAACAAAGCGCAATAATCATAAAACTTAAAGCGACACTCGGTGCCATAAGGCTTGGATAGTGATGAAAATTTAATGAAAAGACTTTAATAAAGATTGCATCAATACCTACATTAACATTCAAAATGTATTGACTAAAAATGACCCCGGAAAATAATAAGAGAATACTGCTTAAGATTCGGCTGAATTGGAAAATTTTTCTATTTAAACAAATTAATGACAATCCTGCTAAAATAAAGCACAAAGCTGTAGTTGGTCTCATAAAGATGTCCATAGGTAACGCAGCTGATAAATGAGCATTGAAATACCTAATGGATAAATCAAAAAGACCTGCAAGAAAACAAATTATCCCGATTAAATTCGTAAAAGCTTTATAATATGCTTTTTCATCCATATTCTTTTCCTTGGCTATAAAATTCAGTATAAGCTAGAAAACGATAGGATAAAATACGTATTTTATTAGATAGTTAGGTAAACTATTGTGGTATTAAGTAGGACTCGCTTCTAAACTGTATTCATCTAAAGCCAATAATATTTTTTCTTCAAGTAACTTAGCTTTTATTAGAGGTTTATTCACTCCATTAATAATAATGGAAAAAATAAAGGCCTTATCATGTGGATTAATAATAAAACCAGATAATGAAGAGATATCATGCATTGACCCCGTTTTGGCATAAACTTTTTTCTCGAGCATGGTTTTCTTCATTCTGTCCTTTAGAGTTCCAGAAACACCTGCTTGCGGTAACGCCTTAAAGAAAATCGCTTTCATATTTTTATCATGATAAAGATCATTAAGCAAAATCACCATTTGTTCGGGAGTTACCAGATTATAACGTGTTCCTTCACCATCAACGATTTCCATTTGCGACAAATCCAGATGCGTATGCTCAGACAATATTTTTTTAATAGCATAAGCCCCTTCTTTGTGAGTTCCTTTTCCCGTTAAAGAATAACCTAATTTTTTGGTAAGGCTATTTGCATAAAGATTATCGGATTGTTGTAGCATGTGCGTGATCAATTTACTGAGCGTTTTTGATTGAAAACTGGCAACAAATTGAGTGTCGGTTGGCGATACTCCTGTAACAATTTTTCCTTTCAAAGCAATACTGTTTTTATTAAAAGTGTTTTGGATCACTTGTTTTACTAATAAAATAGGATCGGGGATAGCAAGTTCTATTAATTTTGGATTTTCTTCCTGGGTCTTGCAGCCATATAAGCGAATAGTATTATTGGTTTTAACCTCAAGATTCAGACTGCAATGATTCTTTTCTTCTTCTTTGTTCACTGTAACGACTTCATTAATTAGTGTCAGTGCTTTGGGCTGGTTTTTCTTGAGATTGATTTTTACAGGTTTATTTAATTCTTTTGCACTAATCAATTCATAGGCCACTTTATTTTCATTTAATATTACTGCTGTATCTGGAGCAGCATAATACCAGCCTAAATCATCATATGACGTACCACTTGGATAATATGGAGCCTGGTATTGCGAACTATCAATTATCATATTTCCTTTTATCGTGCTCGTATTATTTTTTTTCAAATTAAGTAATAAAGAAGTTAGATTATCTACAGTAAAAGACGGTGAGCCTGTAAAATGAAGATAATAATCCTGATCTTTTTGAGAGAGCGTTGTTATAAAGCGATAATCTGGCTTTAATTGATACAGCGCTGCTGCTGCAGTAAGTAACTTTATGCCACTGGCTGGAGAAAGTAATTTATCTGCATTTCTACTGTAAACCACTTTCCCCGTCTCTGCTTCTTTAATGAGAATACCAACGGTTGCATGAGGCAATTTCTGTGCAATAATCTCATCTATTTTCTCTGAAAGCGTTTGAGAATTTCCTATTTCACTCAAGAAAAAAGCAGCAAAGAGACATAAATAATTAGAATAGCGCACGACATTTACCCTAATATGAAACATAAAACATAGCTTCACCCATTCAGAGCCGAAGTGCAACCCCCAATTAAAGTATTTTGAACAACCTCATGGATCTGAGTTTTTGTTTTATTTTCCCTTAAGAAGGCAACTTACTCGATATGAAAATATAGGGATGCTTCTCCTTATCCAGCCAATGAAGCAGTTTTAATAAGTGGGATTCTTCCATAGCAATACATCCATGTGTTCCAGAATGAATCGATCGCCACAAATGGATGAAAATAGCACTTCCTGCTCCTGGGATTACAGGATTCATGTTGTAATTGACTATTGCACCTATTCTGTATACATCAATTAGCATCGATTCGTAACTTTTGGCATTTGTATTTCCTTTAACCCACGTGTTATAGCCACTATGGGATACATCATCTATAAATTTATCATCAGCAGTAATGTATTTAAAATCCATTTTAAGTGCTAAAGGCTCTGATCCAAAAGCATCGCCTACGGGGTATAAGCCGGCAGGAGTTCTCATATCACCTTCCTTTTTTTCTCCTACAGGAGCTATCCCTCTTTTACCCACCACAGCAGGAAAAGGGCCCCATGCTTGCTTCCATGTATGATCTTGTTTTTTACAAACAGTTACCTCAGCTTCAAAACCTTTTATATGATTTACCAAAATCACTTGTGATGAAAAATTAGGAATATTTTGTAAATGAGCAACACGACAAGGGTCTGCTGAGCTTTTATTTATTGGTACACACAGATAAATTAAAAAGAAAAAAAGTACCAAAAAAATAGATGCCAATTTAGATTTTATCATTTTATAAAATTAAATGGGGGCTATCAGGTTTTATAAAACTTCGTGAAAACACTTCCGGCGTAGTACCTTTTGTATTTAGCTCATCAAGATAAATCATCTTAAAGTACGATTTATTCGCCAGCGAACTTACATCTGGATTTTCCGGATAATACTTAAGCAACGGAAAAAATAATGATTGGCCGATGATATAACGTTTATCTTTGCTTTCAGGAGAAAGTCCCCAAACATTCTGATAGGTCATTGCAGCTATTTCATAATTGTTTATAGACTTATTCCCTAAATAAAGCATTACATGGCCGCCAATATAAATAAGTGTCATCAGAGGATGCCCCTGTCTTTTCAAAGCGCTGATTCGTTCATCAACTGTATTTTGGGTTAAATCAATACCCGTACTTATTTTTGCCTGTTGTGCCGAATTACGCGGTAACCAAATGCCGAAAGGAGTAAATATGCTCTTTAATTCTTGTGAGCAGTCATTAAAAAAATAAGCCCCTCCCCATCCATAAGGGCGATTTTGTAATTGTTTCATAATCTTAGCCATATTTTTTTTCGAGGCTTCAAGAGGCATCAGGCTTGCAGATTGCGATGTCACAAATCCAGTCTGAACCACTGCTTGATGATGTACATTTTTTACTGGGATCAAGATAGAAATATAATTTTCATCACGACTAATAAATGGAAATACTGCACCTATATAGCCTGAAAACTGAAATTGATGATGTTGATTCACAATGCTCGCTTCTGTTTCAGTGATTGCCACAAGCCCCTTTTTTGCTGTGCTCTTCCACTCTTCAATGAATCTACTTGAAGCATAAGCAATATCTGAACTTTTTACCCAGGCAAAATAGGCATCTGGAGTGAGTACTAATGACCAAGATTTATCTTGTGATACAGTGAAAACATAGAGCGGTGTTCCCGCCCAAATCACTGATTCTTGTAAATTATCAAACGGGAAACCTTGTCCCGGCATGGTGAAATGAAAAAAATCTGGAGCATGCTCCGGAAGCGCACGTGCAAAAGTGTTATTTACTGCAATAGCGCGGCTCTTTTCGTTAAATCCTAATCCCTCAATTGCAGGTAAGTCCATATTGTTTTTGATTCGATTTAGCCAAACTGCATCATGTTCTTTAAAATTTTCCGCAAAGTGCCGTTCTTCTTCGGATTTATTTTGATTATCAAACTCTTTTAATAATTCCAGCTCAATTTTTTTAACCACAGGAAGAACGGAATTTACCATCTTCTCGTTCCAAGGAGAAAGCCCTTCACCCCTATCAGAATAATAATGATTATAGAATTGTTGTAGTTGCCCCTCTTGATATTCTCGCGTTAACAGAGGAATATCATAGTCATCACTGTCTGAAGGTAAATAATCATTGATATTTTGGGAATAAGGTTTTATTGAAAAATCATAGATTGGCACTTCAGTTGCAAAAGAAACTGACAGAAAGCAAATACCTAAAAATAAAAAAACTCGTTTGCTTAAATATCTGAAGTCAAATAATCCCAACCACATAAACAAATCCAAATAATACAAATAGAGAACAATTATATCATTAAATAAACTTTACGTAAGAATTTTATCCTCTAAAATTTCAGTTGGCTCTTCTAACATAGAGGTAACATGCTCATGTCGTGTTGGGCACAGTAATCGTTGAGACGAATAGAGAATAAAAATACTTAAAGGTAACAAACTTAAGAGATCAAAGGGAAACTTTAAAATTCCTATGCCGCCAAAAACACCTACATAAGACACACTGAGTATAGTAACCATATAAAATAAAAACCAATATAGAAGTGCGCTATTATCCCAAGAGTTTTTACGATGATAAACACAATAAATTAGAATCCCAATAAGTAAAGCAATATCCAGCTTCCATATAATTGAAAACCCGCACCAATACAGCATTAAATTACAAAAATAAAATGCGATATGCGAGCAAAGCAGTGCTCCTGAAAGTCTAAAAGGTCTTGGGGTTAACGGTTGCAATTTGCGCATTGCTAAAAGACATATAGGCCCAATACTGTAAGATAAAATACTTGCAGAAGAAAGAAACGCCACTAACTTCTGCCATCCTGGAAATGGAAGAAAAGATAGCATTCCAACTAGTAAGTTTGCATAAAGAGTGACATAAGGAATTCTATGACGATTTACCTTTAAAAAGATTTTCGGTAAATGATCATTTAATGCCATTCCATATAAAATCCTGGAAGTGGCAGCGGTATAAACTAAAGTTGTCCCAAAAGGAGAAAAAGCAGCATCAATCATTAGTATAGTTGCCACAAAACCTAGACCTAAAAGTAAAGTTAAGCCCACTAAAGGTCCACTATCTCCTGGGTAACTTAAGGCATGCCAACCCTGAGTTAAATATTTCTGAGGCACTGCTGCGAGAAAGCTCAACTCCAACATGAAATACAAAACAAATCCAATCAACACTGCACCTAAAATAGCAATAGGAATATTTCGTTGTGGATTTTTTACTTCTCCTGCCAGTACCAAACCGTTTTGAAATCCAGTAAAAGCAAAAGCAATACCCCCAGCAGAAAGTGCAGTAAAAATATTCACCCAGCTTTCTTTATCCGACAAACTAATTGTGACATTATCCATGGTTGGTGCGACATGGAGCAATGAAACAATTGCAATACTTGGTAATATAAACTTAATGATACTTGCATATTTATTACATTCAACGAGCAATTTAATTCCGTAAGAGTTCAATATGACGACAAAGAGCATGATGGCCATTGCTGCAACATAACCATATCCTGAAAGAGTGAATGTTGTTGGATCTTTGACAATTAATATTGGAAAAAAATGACTTGAATACTGCAGAATTGCTTGTATTTCTATTGGAGTCATAACAACATAAGACAACCACGATGTCCACGCGAATAAAAAACCAACCTCTTTTCCATGGGTAAACGTTGGATAATTAGACATGCCTCCAGAAATTGGAAACATTGTACCCAACTCACATAAAGGCAGAGCAATAAAAATCATAAAAACAGCAGCAATAACCCAAGAAATCAAAGAATTGCTACCTGCCATTTGCGCACTAATAAACGGGCTAAACAACCACCCCGATCCAATCATCCCCCCGGCAGAAACAATTAGAATGTTAGTCGTTGAAATATCCCGCTTTAACATGAAAATCCCCTATGATGCAAGCAATATTTCAATTTAGCCAGAAAGTTGTTCATTATACAAGTTCTAATAAATTTAAAAAGCGTAAAAGACTCATCATGAGGCAGCTGTGCTGCCTCAGAGAAGGGATAAAGGGTTAAGGAATAAAAGCTCGAACACACCTAACCCGTTCGTCGGCAAGGTTCTTATTACCAGGGGTTTGCCGACCATCGGTGAAGAACTGCACCCAAGCAAGTTCGTCAGGTATGATGATGGTAGAAAACTCAGTAGAACTCCAGTATTGGTCAGGGGAAAAACCTCCTAAGTTATTCGTATGTAAAGTGCTATATAAGTTAGGGTTGGTAGTGCCACAACCTGCATCCAGACCTATTACAAACCGTCCAAGTTCGCAAATAGCCGGCAGGTACCAGTCAGTAAAGCCCTGGTCACTCTTGTTTAGACAGGCTTGCGCTGCCGGATATTGACCTGCAGAGGTGGCAAGAACATTGGTATTGGCGAATCCATTCGTGATACTGTCCGCGCCAGTGATATTAAATACCGTTGCCCATAAGAAATCAAAGTCGCCCGGATTTTCTTCCTCAAACTAATCCCAATCATTTTCGCAATACTAATAATGTAAACCTAATTCTATGAGTTATCGAAACTAGCGATACTCTCGCTCTATTGCCTCAATTTCCTTAATAATCTGCTCTCCCTCTTCGTTGATTTCAGTATTAAACCACGAATCTAAAATTTCTTTTGCTAAATCTTGAGTTAACAGCCGATTGGATAAAGCCAAAACATTCGCTCGATTCCATATTCTTGCACCTTTTGCCATTTGAGCATCCGTACATAAAGCAGCTCTTATGCCAGGTATTTTATTCGCCACAATTGAAATACCCGCTCCGGTCCAACAAAAGAAAATGCCTTCATCACATTCGCCTTGACGAATTGCTTCAGCGGCAATTTGTGCTGTTTGTATCCATGATTCATCTTGTCGTGATTTAATTGCGCCAAATAGAATAACCTCATGTCCTAACCGCTTTAGTTCCTCCACAACATAATCATTAACAGGATAAAGTGTATCGCTGCATACGGCTATTTTCATTGATTTACTACTCCTTTCATAAAAAGTTTATTGAGTAATAACATAGCGCAAAAAATTCTCATACTAAAATCCTCGATTCTGCAGTATTGCAGAACTTGGAGAATTAAATCTCTATATGGCTTAGATCAAGGAGCTCACTCCAGACCAAAAACATACTATTGAATACCAAACCAGCCTCCAGTATCCCCTCCTGCCCAACATGCATTATCTTTGCAATCCTTAAATTTCACAGAACAGAGAAGTTTGAATTTGTCTGCCTTACTGATGTCCATCCCCTTATACCCTTCAGGTTGGCAAATTCGTGCTACATACTCACCCTGAACACGAATTTGTCCCATTACGTAAATATTTTCAGCAACAGGATAAATACCATGGGAATTATGCGAATAACATGCGATATAACATCCAGGGGACATAGTGTAGGTGTTATCTGTTGGTAAAAGAGCACGTTCTGCACCAGGATACGGATGATTAATAACGCCATTATTCCCTAAAATGTAAACAGGAAAAGGCGATGGCAACAAGGATTTATTTGCATCTGTATTTACTACTGGTGAAAGTGCAAGCGCCTGTGTAACAAAGATAAATCCAATACTACCCAATAGTATTTTTTTCATTTTTGATTTCCTTAAAGGTTAGCTATTTAAAGTATAGGCAAATAAAACGCTTTTCCCGTTTTACTTTTAACTTAAGCCTCCTTTTTGTAAAAACCAAAATAATTCGAGAAATTTATTTCGACAGATTTTCAACTCCATTAAAATCAATGTCATACGTTGATGCAGGATAAAACCCCTTCTTCACTCTCACCGCCCTACAAAGCACATTCAGCATCATTAATGTACTTTTTAATCGAAGCCAAGGATAAGCTTTGTGTTTCAAAACATCATGTGCTCTTTGATAGTCTTTAATAAATTGGCATGGATTTTTTTGTATATATTTCAAACAATGAAGCATCATTCCTTGACCCAGCATATAAGGCTGCATATATTGCATATTGGGTATGTCATATTGCCTTTGTCCACTTAAAATAGTATGCCAATCAATTTTATCTGTAAGCAGATGGAAACCACTGGTTACTCTTGGATTACACTCCAATGCATAAGCTTTATCATTCTCCAAGATAAAATCAAAAGCAATTTGGCCACTGAATTGGAAGCGTTTGCAAAAAGTCTTAATAAATTCAGTGATTGGTTTAATTTCCGCAGGCTCAAAATAAATTCCGGTTGAACGACCCGCTTGATATTTAGAGTGATAACACGATTGAATCAGCACGTCCCCTTTATGGGCAATAGCATAAGCACTGTATTCTTTTCCTTGAATAAAGTGCTGGGCAATGTATGGTTCATTAATAGCGAGTTCTGCAATGATTTTTTGCGAAGGTTTAATCAACGTACGGGTACCAAAACGGGAAAAAACAGGTTTTAAAACAAGCGCCGCGTCTTTAGGAAGAGCTTGTTTGTCCTTATCGGTATTCATTAACCAACTTTGTGGGGCACTCAAGCCATACTCACTGACAAGCTGGTTAAACGTATATTTATTATGTAATTGATTCAAGCGTTCAAAAGGCTCGCATAACAACTTGGTATGCGGAGACAATTCCTCATAGCCCTGGCTGAGATGAAAAATTTCTTCACATGTAGGAATAAGTAGATCAATTTTATATTGAATCACTATTTCTTTAATTGCTTTTAAAAATGCAGCTAAATCATGATTCGGTTTAGGAATAACAAAATGTTTTTTTACTCCTTTGACAAATCGTGCAAGCGGATAAAGCATACTCTCAGCACCATAAACTTCAAATCCCTGATTAATGAGACTACGCATAATATCCATGGTGGCAGGTGCTCTGCCTCCGGTAACTAAAATGTTCATTTACATCATTTCCTTAAAAATCAATTAACCTACTCCTCAAATAGCTCAACCTATGAACAAATAAGAACTTTATTGCACTCTTAAATAATTCTTGACAGATGCTCATAAAAATTATGCGGTGTTGGGCAAATTAGCAATTGCTCCAATCCGTTGGCAAAAGCGACATGATGCTCAGGAGCAATCATTTTTGTAATCATTTCATTAATCATGTAAGCCATTTGCATGGAGTTCCCGCCCATGTCGCCAAAAATAACATGATTATCAATAACTTCAAGAGGTAGCGATAAGGCGTTTGCAAATAACTGCCGAATCTGGATTAATAAATTCTCATATTTGTTTGTCTGTGGAGTAATCAATATGGAAGCAGGTTTTGGTAATTTTTTATAATCTACTTTTCCATTAGCAGTTAGAGGTAATTCAGTCAAAAAAATAAAATATTTTGGTACCATGTAATATGGAAGTGTTTCAGATAATTTTTTCCGCAAATCAATTGCCTGTTCTTTTGAATTCGATACTACATATGCAATTAATTCGTTATTTTCTTCCCCTAAGATGGGTTTTATAAACGTTACTACAGCTTGTGCAATGCTATCAATTGCGCATAAAGTGTGTTCAATTTCAGGTAATTCAACACGATGACCGCGAATTTTTATCTGCTGATCCCTTCTTCCTGAATAAATCAATAAACCATCTTTTCGATGCTTTGCTAAATCACCACTTTGATACATGCGTTGTCCAGGAAAAAAAGGATCACTCATAAATCGCTTATTCGTTAACTCGGGCTGGTTCAAATACCCCATCCCTACGTTGCTCCCAGCAATATAGATTTCCCCTTCCTCTTCAAGTCTGACTGGCTTAAGCGTGCTATCCAAACAGTAAATACGTGTATTTGCTGCAGGAATACCAATAGGCACACTGCATTGAAGATCATTTTTAGCATCATATTGATGAATCATACAGCCCACTGTAGTCTCAGTAGGGCCGTATTCATTAAATATTCGCGCATTAGATAATTTTTCAATAATTAATTGAGCCAAACTACAAGGAAAATCTTCGCCTCCGACAACTAAAGTTACGTCATGCCGGGAGTTTATAGGTAAACTGCTTATCATTCTTAAGTGCGACGGAGTGAGCTTCAAAAAATTGATCTCTTGATTTGTAAGTATTTCCTTTAATACTAGAGAATTAATTGACTCAGGAATGAGCATCATACTGCCGCCTGAGAGTAAAGGTAAGTATAATGTTGTCACCGTTAAATCAAAGGCGATACTTGTAAACAATGCTGTATGATAAGCTTGATTATTATTTCGGTATATCTCGACTGCCCAAGATAAATAATTCAGCAATTGACCATGATTAATCATTACCCCTTTAGGCGTCCCTGTGGAACCAGAGGTATAGATGATATAAGCCAATTGGGTGAGCGAATTTTCGTTTCGCTTTGGCATGGTTGTACTCATGATTTTTAAAGGAATATGAACACATAATCCGGAATAATTTTGCCTCAATGCTTCATGCTGTTCATCAATAACTAAAGCAGGTTGAGCATCTTCTAATAAAGTCAAAATCCAATTGACAGGGGATTTTATATCGATAGGAATATAAGCAGCACCTAAATACCAACACGCCAGTATGGAGCAGACCATATCTTCATTTCTGGATAAATAAATAGCGACTTTATCTCCACATCGTATGCCTAAATCAGAGAGATAACTGGCGATTTCTAAAACACGATGATGCAATTGTTTATATGTTAGAACCTTCTTTTTTGAAATTAGGACGTACCTATGAGAGTATTCTATTGTTCTCTCCCATATTTTTGTGAAAATCGTTTTTTCTTGAGAATAGTCAACATAGGTATTGTTATATACAGGCCATAATGTATTGCAATAAGGTAAATTACTCTCTGCAGCTAACTGAGGTTCATCAATCATCTTTTTCAATTGGACCTCTAAATGAGCACATTCTTCGCGTGTTGCATGGGCGTTTGATACAGAAAAACAGATTGTCGTTGCATTGTTATGTTCTGTCACAATAAGCACAATAGGCGCAATAGGTACATCAATGGGCAAAAAATAACCATCGATGGCGCAGCAGCCGCCCTGATTTGACTCAAAGTCAGATAAATTAATCGACAATTTAGATACAATTCCAGATACCATATATCGATTTTTCTTGTTTTGATAATAAATCAACGCACTAAGAAGAGCTTTTAATAGAGACAATGGCAAATGACGTAAACACGCGTCATACTTTCCAATCTGCAATTCATTTTGATTACTGAGTTGCTTTACAATATCACTGTAAATGAGTGACCAATTTGCCTCTTTCTCAACTTCGATAAAAATCGGGTTTGCAAAATTAGCTGTAGTATTTGTATTAGGAATATGATGACGTAAGTCTACAGGAATCATAAAGCGAGCTTTTTCAGCACCCCGCTCAGCACTGACAGCCGTCAATATATGGCAAATCTTGGCGGTTACGCCATTGATTTTTCCAGGAAGAGTTAATTTACGCCATAGATAATGGGTATGAGCAAAACCTGTGTCGCCTGTTGGCGCGATACAATCCAATGGGAAATTCGGACGGTGTTTAATCTCTCTTTTTTTTCTTAGAAATTCATAATCGGTTAGTATCAAATTTGTACCAGTTAAAGGCTGTTTTCTCCAGGCACGAAAAATATCACTCACCCAATGATATAAACCCATACCGTCCATTACCCCATGAAAAGCACGAAACACCAAAAAATGGCGCGTTCCTTTTATGTAAGTAACTTGCGTCGCAGAATACGCGGGCTCAAATTTATGCCCATGAAAAAATGACGCGCATTGAATATCATGACCATCCCATTCCCTCTCTAATACTTGAATAGGCTCAAACTCTTTAGAGAGTTCAACTGAGTCATACCAAACTGGATTGATGCATCTTAAATTTGCCCGCAAATGGACATATTGATTGGAGGAGTTCGCTTGAATAACAGCCTGATTAAGGGAAGATACATCCACTTCTGCATTCATTTCAAGAATTAGCTGCAGTGTAAAGGAATGATTCATTGCATCACCAGCAATATATAATTTTTCATTAGGCGTTATAGGACGGTGAGCTTTTTTCTTATATTGGTATGACATAAATCAAGCGAAAATATGAACGTTTTTTGTTCATAATCAAGGGAGTAGACTAACAATTATACATTAAAAGCTATTTTAATACCACATATGCTTTTTCTCCTGATTCAGGAGTAGAAGCTTTCGCACAAGATAGCGAATTTAGCCAGAGCAATCTAATGTAACCATATTGAACATCAATATCGCCTGGACGACTATTTTTCCGTACAGGCTATAGAGAATATTTATGATGATTTTCTACGTTGCATAATTTGTGAAAAAAACTCGGGTTTATTCAGCCCCATTGATGCAAAGATTTGGGGTACTCTATCCCATGAGCCTTCTTCTTCAATACTTGCAACAATTAATTCAAACCCAGTTTTCTTATCTGCTTCTAATCCCCACCCATTAATGAAACTAAGTCCTCTTAATCGTTTTGCAGCAATATGGTTTAATGCTATTGCTGCTAATAAATAAGCATGTGCTTCTTCAAAAAGCTGATTGCATTTTTTCAAATTAGATTCACTTTTAAAAACACCCTCTTTTTCTAAATTCTGTCTGAATTTGGCTTCCTCCAGAATCATTTGCCCTAATTGATAATTCGCTTCTGCATCATCAAGCATTGCAGCTGCTCTATAACATTCCATATACATTAGGTGTGCATAGGGAAATTTTTTATTTCCTTTCAATTTATTGTAAATGGATGCTAACTCAAAATAATAGGCAATTTCTTTTTTGAGCATTTCATCTCCAGGTTGATTATTTACCCGGTTTGCTTGCATGACTTTTATTTTCTTAATAATTCTTCTAATCTGCCAACGTTTTAAATAAGCCATAAACTCTCCTGCCACTTATTATGATGTTGCTTGGATAAGATATTGTAATAAAAAAATCACAATTACAATGAGGATCATTAAACCAAGAATCTTTAGTCCAAAACCAGCGGACTCTTTTATTTCTTTACCAATTTGTTTACGGGGAAGATTTTCTGACTCTTCCTCTACGTTCAATTCTGATTTATAAAGGTTGTTATCAATATAATTGGATACAAAGTAGGAAATCAGTCCGGTAATCACACAGGGCACAAAAAATATTAACCAAACTATAAGTTTGCTGGCTCCCACGCTGTAGTTATAATCATCTTGCAATGAACTTAACATAGTCAAAACCATATCAGGAACATTATAGTTCAATCCCCAAGCAAGATAAGGCAAAATATATAAACTAACGAAAAACAAACCCAGGCAAAGAACCAAGCAAATCATTCCTAAAATATAGAGCTTGCTATTACTGCCGAATCGATCTTGTTCCATATTAACCCTAAAATGTCCTTTTCTTTAATTTAAGATAGCAGATGGATTTAAATAAGTACACTTGCTGGTGATATTAACCAATTCATTTTAAAATAAAATATAGATCATTTTTCTTATAAGGCGACTCATGAAACGTTATGTTTTTATGATCTCTGATGGTACAGGGATTACTGCTGAAACTTTGGGCCATAGTTTGATTACTCAATTTGAAAATACAAAATTTGAACGAGTTACGATTCCCTATGTTGATTCTTTAAAAAAAGCAGAACATGCCATTCAACAAATTAATCAAGCTTTTAAAGAGCATGGCATCAAACCACTAGTATTTATGACGTTGATTGATCCAGAAATCAGAAATTACTTTAAAAAAGCGGATGCCCGGGTATTTGACTTATTTAGTACTTTTATTGGCCCGATGGAAGAAGAACTTAATGAAAAATCTTCTTATACAGTCGGAAGAACTCATGGGGTAGTGAATAGCAAACTTTATTTGCACCGGCTTGAAGCCATAGATTTTGCCTTATCGCATGATGATGGAGTGAAAACTCGAGGCTACGATAAGGCGGATATCATTCTTATCGGTGTTTCGCGTTGTGGAAAAACTCCAAGCTGCTTATATATGGCACTTCAATATGGAATTTTAGCTGCTAATTACCCTTTTACTGAAGAGGAGATTATTGGCTTTAAATTACCTGAAGTACTGAAGCCCTATAAAAATAAACTGTTCGGATTAACCATTGACCCACAACGTTTACAACAAATTCGGGCAGAACGTAGGCCCCATAGTAAATATGCTTCAGCGGAACAATGTCGTTTGGAAGTCAATGAAGTCGAAGCCATGTACCAAAAAGAAAAAATTCCTTACATTAATTCGACAAAATACTCTATTGAAGAAATATCAACCAAAATACTAGCGGCGTCAGGCTTACACCGCAAAATATAGTTTGGTAAATTTCCCTTATTTCAATCGATTTCTTCCAAACTCGCAACTCTGAAATAGAGTTTGGAGAAATTGAATGCAGTCTGGATGCAGCGCAGCAAACCCTAGGAAGCATAAGCGCAGTATGCTCCCAGGTTAATCTCAATCCCATTCAAAAGAAACTAGTTGGCAGCACTAGGAAAATCTGCATCACAATCATATCGGCTATCATTAGCTAAAAAAGTTTTACAACTTTGGCTGATAGTATATTTTACAGTAGTAGCATCAGGTACAGAGGTGTTTCGCTTAGAATACATTTGCCAAATAATAACTCCGCCACTGTTTTTTTGTTGCGCAAGAATTTCATTAACCAATTGATTAGTCAGTTGAAGTTGGCCATTAATATTTTGAGGATAGGCGGGTTGATTTACTTCAAAACCAAATTGTATTTTTGCGTTAATAAAATATTTGGCTGGTAAAAAAGTCACTTTTCCGATGTTATCAACGGTTAAACTGGGTTTGCTAACGACTTCTGCTTTCAACCAATTGGTATAGTCTTTCATATACGCGCTGACTTGACCAGGTAAATCCAAAGGCCCATTAGCATAAGGAGCGCATTCGACTGGATTATCTCCGCATAAATCATAGGTCATCAGACCCAAGCTATCAAAGCGTGAAACTATTGCCGCATCTTTATCCGTAAGGTTATACCATAACCCTTTCAAATTTCCTTTCCACCAGAGCCCACCCTTGGTATATATATCAGGATATTTGTCTCCATATACAAAACCTGTAATTGGACGAGCACCAACAGGAGGTGCAGCTGTAGCAAATTTGAGATACTTTGCCCCTGGGTCATCCATTAGTGCATGCAAAATAGCATCTACTTTATCAATTGTTTTAGGCATAACATAAGAAGAACCAGAATTTATCCCATACTTCATGAGATTGTTGTATGTTGGCCCTCCTGCATTCAGTATACTTTGTGCTATATCTGTTGACCATTCACCATTTGAACTAGGCCCCCAAGAAACTGCATATTGATCAGCATGCCAAAACTCTTCATAGTCAAAATCAATGCCATCCACCCCTAAATCATTCGCTAATTTGACTAAATTTGCATAGGAGGTTTTTGCTTTGGATGCCTGCTCCCTATCAGGATCAGTGGGGTCAGGAAACCAATCGTAAAAAGCTTGATTTATGCTTGAGGAGGCAGGTCCACAAGCTCCGCGCGCTACTGCAAAATTACAGCTGTAATTCCAGCCGCCCACAGAGAGAAATGTTTGAATATTTTTCTCTTCGGATAATTTGATTGCTGCTTTTAACTGATCAAAAGCTTGAGCACCTTTGCCATCATGATCCGTAAAATAACCAAGTATACCCGTTTTAGCGAGATTACCAGTCTGATAATCAATCAATGATGGTCTAACAAATGAAAAAATAACACGATTAAAATTAGGTTTTTTGAGTTTAAGCAAATCGTTAACATACTGTTGAAGCTGCGCAGGATTATCAATAAGCAAATATACAGAAACAACTTTTTCATTAGCGGCAGGACTGGCTTGCACTACGGACAAAGAACTATCAAGCATCAACAGGGTACATAACACAGAGAGGCATATTTGCTTTAATTTCATCGCTTCTCCCTAGCCACTTATTCGACACCTGATTAAATTATATACATTTAATAAGGATAAGCAAACGGCTCAACATAACATAGTGGAACCCGGATATTAATAATCCAGCGTTCCATACGTTCTTCAGGCCATTGGAGAACTACGATACAACCCAGAGTTGCATAAAATCATCCACTTTCATTGCTGCAAGTGTATTTGTGTCACTCATTGCCTGCATGATTCGCTCAACGCGTTCTACAGAAAACTGAGTACTTAAGTTCTTTTTAAATTTGGATACTAAAACAGGAATGCCCTCCTCACGTCTGCGTTTGTGGCCAATTGGATATTCTACGGTTATCAAATCACTCTCAGTACCATCTTTGAAAATTATTTTGATGCTGTTTGCAATTGAACGTTTTTCCGGATCAAGGTAATCACGAGAAAAACGTTCATTTTCAGTAACATGCATTTTTTCACGCAATATATCTATTCTGGGATCTGCTGCAACATCATCTTCATAATGTTCCGCTTTTAAATCACCAAATAATAAGCCTATAGCAACCATATACTGTAAACAATGATCCCGATCAGCAGGATTGTGCAGAGCACCTTGCTTACTAATAATTCGAATTGCCGACTCATGTGTCACTAAATCAATTCGGGCTATATCATCAAATCGGTGCTTCACAATAGGATGTAACATCACAGCACATTCGACCGCAGTTTGCGCATGGAACTCAGCAGGATAAGATAATTTAAACAACACGTTTTCCATCACATAACTGCCATAAGGGCGCTGAAATTTAAATATTTTTTTATCAAAAAGCACATCATAAAAACCCCAGGTTGGAGCACTTAATGCGCTTGGGTAACCCATTTCTCCTGCTTTAGCAATTAACGCCAAGCGAACTGCTCTTGAAGTGGCATCTCCTGCAGCCCACGATTTTCTTGATCCCGCATTAGGTGCATGTCTATATGTTCTTAGACTTTGACCATCGACAAAAACTTGAGATAGAGTTCTTAACATCATGTCTTTATCAGCGCCAAAAAGCTGAGCCGCAACAGCAGCACTAGCAACTTTTACTAAAAACACATGATCCAGCCCTACTCGGTTAAAACTGTTTTCCAAAGCGAGGCAACCTTGAATTTCATGTGCCTTAATCATAGCAGTAAGCACATCCTGCATTAAAATTGGCGCATTGCCCTTGACATAATTTTGTCGGGACATATAATCCGCTACAGCAAGGATGGCACCTAAATTGTCAGAAGGATGCCCCCACTCTGCCGCCAGCCAGGTATCATTGAAATCCAGCCAACGTATCATAGCACCTATATTGAAAGCCGCTTGTACTGGATCTAATTCATATGCTGTGCCTGGAACTCGTGCTCCGCCAGCCAGAGTAGCGCCAGGAACAACTGGGCCCAGGAGTTTAGTACATTCAGCAAAATTTAATGCCAAAATACCACAACCTAATGTATCCATGAGGCATAAACGTGCTGTCTCATAGGCTACAGCGCTATCAATTTTTTTGTTTAGCACATAATCCGCAATATCAATCATAACCTGATCGTAATCAGGTTTAATATTATCTTCTACATAGCTGTGCATAATAACCTCTGTCCATTATTTATCCAGATATTTGTTTCTCATCAGATTAACTCGCTCAATCTTAGAAACCGTCATTTAACAAATTACATCTTATCCTACGTCCCGCGGCCAGGAATCCCGCACCATCATTAAATCTCGCGGACAAAGCCACGGGATCTAGATATGGCGCTTTGCTCCTTAACTTAATGTCAGTGCCACTGCGGTTTCCCATCACTTTGCTTCATTCATCACATAAATGATATAGATTGAACAACTACCCCCTCGTCTCAATAGCCGGGAACTTTTGGGGTTCAGGTCCGGTATATTCAGAAGTGGGTCTTATCAGCTTGTTATTCTCTCTTTGTTCAAAGACATGGGCTGACCATCCCGTAATACGCGACATAACAAAAACCGGCGTGAACAAGAATGTAGGAATGCCGCAATAGTGGTATGCCGAAGCACTGTAAAAATCCAGATTGGGAAATAATTTTTTTTCATTCCACATGACTTCTTCAATGCGTTCTGAAATATGATATAAAAGAAGGTCGCCCTTTTCCTCACCCAAGCGAAATGACCATTTTTTGATGATGTCAGAACGCGGATCGCTGGTCGTATAGACTCGATGTCCGAATCCCATAATGAGCGCTTTATTAAGCAACATTTTCTTTAATTCAGTTTCAGCTTGGTCAGGATTATCAAAACGCCCTATAAGCTCCATTGCTGCCTCATTAGCCCCTCCATGTAAAGGACCTCTTAAAGTACCAATAGCACTTGTGATCGCAGAATAAAAATCAGCCAATGTTGCTGCGGTAACTCGTGCAGCAAAGGTTGAAGCATTAAATTCATGCTCAGCATATAAAATCAATGATACATTCATCATTTGAGCTTCTAATTTACTTGGTGCACGCCCATGTAATAATGCAAGAAAATGTGCCCCAGTTGTTTGTTCATCACTTAAACCAGAAATTTCTTTATTATGAAAATGCCATGCATACCAGTAACACATTATTCCTGGGAATAAAGCTAATAATCTATCCGCAATGTGATGCTGTTGTGAAAAACTATCTTCTGGTTCAATTGTTCCCAAAAAGGAACAGCCAGTTCGTAGAACATCCATGGGATGTGTGTTTTTTGGGATTAGTTTCAATACAGTTTTTAAAGCATCAGGCAATGTTCTAAGACTAACTAGTTTTTTTGTATATTCATCCAATTCTTTTTGAGTAGGTAATCGCCCATAAAGTAATAAATACGCTACTTCCTCAAACGAGGCATATTCTGCTAGATCATCAATCGAGTAGCCTCTGTAATTCAAACCTTTTCCTGCTAGTCCAACTGTACAAATTGCTGATTGACCAGCAACTACACCGGCTAAACCGCCGCTTTTAACACTCATTGTCTTCCTCCATCAATTGGTCTAGTTTTTGTTCGTATTGATAATAACCAAGCACATCATAAAGCTCTTCACGAGTTTGCATTTTATCGATCACGGACTGTTGCGTTCCATCTTGAAGAATTGCCCTATAAGTATTTAACGCTGATTGGGACATCGCTCTAAATGCACTCAATGGATACAAAATTAGCGAGACGCCAACCTGTTTCAATTCGTCACGATTAAATAAAGGAGTTTTACCAAACTCAGTAATATTCGCCAACACAGGCACAGGAATTGCCTGAGTAAAGGTCTGATACTCCTCCAGACGAGTCATCGCCTCAGGAAATATCATATCAGCGCCTAATTCGACGCAAAGCAATGCTCTTTCTATAGCTGCATTCATTCCTTCAACAGCATAAGCATCTGTTCTCGCCATGATGACAAAATCAGGATCCTGCCGTGCATCAACTGCTGATTTAATTCGGTTGCCCATTTCTTTCAAAGACACAATCGCCTTATTGGGTCTGTGCCCACATCGTTTTGCCAGTACCTGATCTTCAATATGAATGGCTGCAACCCCTGTTTTCTCCATAAGTTTTACGGTTCTGGCAATATTAAACGCATGTCCCCATCCTGTATCAACATCAACAAGAAGAGGTAAAGGACACGCGTCAGTAATTCGGCGTGCATCCTCAAGAACTTGTGATAGATTGGTCATGCCAAGATCGGGTATACCATAAGAGGCATTCGCAACACCTGCCCCTGAAAGATATATTGCTTTAGCTCCAGAAAATTGCGCAAGCATAGCAGAATAAGCATTTATGGTACCCAATACGGGTAGGGGTTTATTTTCTTTGACTGTCTGTTTGAAGACTTTGCCCATGGAACTCGCCATTAGCTGTCACTCCTTGATCTTAATATGATATAAACTAACGTAATCTGAGCATAAAGAAGCAGAACTTGGATTTCCTTTGTGAATTCAAGTGTTTTGCTTTGCCCAAACTATAGGTTTAGTATTATGCTCTAATGAGAATTTCATCTCAATCGATTTTAATACCACCCCGAATTATATTTTTACGTAAGAAACGTGCAGGTGATAAAGCATAATGCAAATTTCTGGGCAAACAGCTCATTTCGTTATTGATTACCGAGGCTAGCCATTCTGCGCATAAGGGAATTGTTGTAAGACCTCGAGAACCAAAACCAGCACAGGCATAAAGTCCAGGATAATAGGGACCGGCTTGAGCTATCCAACGTTTTGCATTTGTTTCCAAGCGAGCAAATTGCGCCACAAATTGTTCCGCCTCTGCGATTTTGCCAACTAAAGGAAGATAATCAGGAGTTGACGCCCGAACTCCTGCCCAATGATTACTTACCTCATCAGACCATAAAACCTCTGGTGCTAATTGTTTAAGCTTTGCCAAATTATTCTGATCATCCTGAAGTTTTATTTGAGATTCTGCTGATTTTAACTCATAGGTGGCGCCTAACTGATGAATACCCTGTATTGCAGGAAGCACATGCCCTTGCCCACATAAAGGCAATTTTAAACAAGCGCTTTGCTCGGTTGATAAAATTGCTGTCATTTGTCCCCGAATGGGTTTAACAGGCAAATGCTTCGTTTCTTTAAATGAATTGATTTTATGACCATTCGCTAAAATAAGAACATCAGTTTCCAAATCATTCACAACCCATCGCTTATCAAAAACCAATTGGTTGATTACGGTATTAGTCAATAAAGAAATACCTTCCGTATTAATTAAAAATTGGCATAATTCCGGAGAGTTTATCCATCCTGACAAAGGAATATACAGTCCGGGTTTATCTAATAAAAATCCTGCTAATTGCGAAGCCTGTTCCATATCTACGAGAGTCCCTAACTCTGGATAATGGGTCAACCAAGAACGTAAGCTGGATTGCGCTGCCTTTTCTTTATCAGAATAAGAAAGTAACAAAGAACCACTCAACTCACCAATTTTTGTTTGCTTTAAGATGCATTGGTAAGTTCGTGCAGCATATAAAAATGCAGCCAACATAAATTGAGTCAATGGAGAGCTGTACGCAGATAGTTTAGGAAATAAGACCGCTTGTTGATTTGCTGATCCACCGCTTCCTATTTGACTTAATTCATCAATAATCGTTACGTTCCACCCTCGCTTATTAAGAGCATGCGCTGTAAAACAACCCGCCAAACCAGCGCCTATAATTACCGCTGATTTACTGGAGTACTTTTCTGCTTTCCCCACATGCCACGGAGTATGACGTTTTGTGGTATTTTGTGATGGCATTTGCGCAAAACGAGCGCAAACCATATGACGTTTAGGACCAAACCCTTTTCTTTTTTTAACAACAAATCCATGTTGACTTAAACTTGTTTTAACAGAACTTGCAGCGGTATAAGTTGCCAGGGTGGTTTCTTCTTTAGACAACATAGCAATTACTTTCATCAAAGCATCAGACCACATATTTTGATTTTTGGCTGGGGCAAAACCATCAAGAAACCATGCGTCAATAAAAGCTGTTCTGAGTTGACTCTCAAGCGAGGGCTCGCCACAAATTAATAGCTGTTCATAGCATTCCAGGGCATCTCCTAACATTAATGTCAGCGTTACTCTACCATCACAAAATGAAAGATGATGATATCCAGGAGTTAATACAGGATAACTTGCTATAAGTTGCTGGGCTTGCTTTTCCAATTGTGGCCAGGAAGCAAGACTTTTTGTTAAGTCAGTAAGAGATAAAGGATGCTTTTCACAGGAAATAAAATGTAATTGACATGACATAGGAGCATATTGTTCCCACAAACTCCAGCTCACAAGGAAATTCAAGCCAATTCCAAAACCAGTTTCTGCTATGGTAAATCTTTGCGGTTCATCAGAAGAAAATGATTGCCAACGCTTGATTAAGTCATTTCCATCAATAAATACATAAAGTGCTTGATTAATCCCACCTTCGGATGAGTGATAAATATCATCATATTGTGTTGAGAAAGGCAAAGTTCCATGCCACTCCAACTCTGCCTTATTTATAGGTACAAAAAAATTACTCACATACAACCACTCGATTCGTAGCCATCCCTTTGGCTTCTTGTAATTCAGCTGGTTTTTTTTCCTGGATCAACTGCCGTAGCTTGGGAACCATGATAAAAAGTACAATTGAAGAACCAATTGCAAACAGACCTAACATTAAAAACACATGGCTGTAACCCTCATTAGTTACTAAAGGTGAAATGCTCTCTTGTCCTTCGATCATCATATTTGAACTGTAGCTAGACAAGGCCGCACCTACGCCCGTATTTAACATCCACATGCCCATCATCACACCTTGTAATGATGAAGGGGCTAAATATCCTATCATAGCATAACCAATTGGGGATATTAAAAGTTCACCAATGCTCTGCAAAATATAACTCAAGACAATCCAGCTGGGATTCACTAACCCTTCATAGTTGGCATAAGCGATACCAATAGGTAATATGACAAAAGCAATACCTATAAAAAGCAATGCCAATGCAAATTGAGTAGGAATATTAATTTGCACCCCGTTTTTGCGCATCTTATGCAGTAAAATCCCTAATAATGGCCCCCCAATAACAATAGCTACTGTATTAATATTTTGGAACCATTGTGGTGGAATGACCCAACTTGCAAAATCACGTTGTACATTATGGTCAATAAAGACTGTAAGTCCCATGGGTGCTATTTGATAAAGCATCCAAAAGACCGTTCCCACAATCATAAGTACAGCAAAAGCAACTATTTTATCTTTTGCTTCTTTTGTTGGTTGTTGTCTTGCCAAATACAAAATTACACCTAGCATAACTAGGCCTGTTACCAACACTAATTTTTTAGCCCAATCTGCATATTGAAGCATTTGGCTTAAAAGAAATGGGAGCAATACAATCAGAAGAACCCCTAAAAAAATGGCTTTTTTTTGGGATATTTTATCTTTCCTAGAAAAAATCGTTTCTTTATCTGCTAATTGTTGCCAGCAATACAAACAAATAATTAATGCAATCAAATTTCCCAAGCTACTAAGAAGAAAGAGTCGTTCATAGTTCTGAGTCAGCTGAAATAAACCGCTTAAGCTAAAGCCAACAAAAAAACCAATATTCATACCTGCATAATTCATAAGAAATGCTGTTTCACGTCGAGTATCTTCTGGAGAGAAACGTTGAGTTAGCATACAATTTAAACAAGTCACGTTCAAACCAGAACCCGTTAAGAAAGCTGCCAAGCCATAATAAAGAAAGAAAATATCGCCAAATGACAATAGGATACAACCTATAATTTGCGCCACCATTCCCGCGCAAAACAATGCGCGATTAGAGAGCAAACGCCCTCCCCAAAAACCACCAAGCAAATGCAGCCCATAATTAAAAGCAATGAAAACACCCATGACGCTGTTAGCAGTACTAATTTGAAGACCTAATCGTCCTTCCATGTATAAAACAAGCGTTGAATAAAGAACACTGAAGCTTAACGTAGAAACAATCTGAATAAAAAAAAGAGGAACAATTCCTTGCGGCATCGATTGTATGAATTCCTTTTTGTTTGTCATGATCGACATCATCTTACTTCCTTGTTAAAGAACGTCTCTGAATATGACATGTGAAAAAATTACTGTCTAGGGTATTTTAAAAATTTATTTTTTATCTTTTTTTGTTCGATATTTGTTGCCTAATGCAGCGCTGCGAAACGGAGTTAAATTAACCTCTCAACCCTGGGTTACGCTGCACTGCAGCTTACGGAAACACCTCGGAAAATGTTATCTTTTTAATTGATTAAGCACTTCTTCAGCAGCCATTTGCGTTTTAATAATTTCGTTGTCTCCATGTGCACTGGAAACAAATCCGGCTTCATACATGGAAGGAGCAAAATAAACACCTTTTCCTAACATTCCGTGATAAAACTTTTTAAATAAAACCTCATCTGATGCAGCAATGTCTGCATAATCAGCGATATGCTTTTTCTCTGTAAAACAAAAACCGAACATTCCACCTAATGAAGCGCTAAAAAATGGGATTTTTAATGTTTCAGCAACAGAAGACAATGCCAAAGTTAATGCTTGGGTAGTTTGACTTAATTTGGCAAAAAAACCTGGTTTTTCAATCTCGGATAAAGTTGCAAGACCTGCTGCCATAGCTAATGGATTACCAGATAATGTACCTGCTTGATAAACAGGTCCCTCAGGAGCCAAAAAAGACATAATCTCTGCTCTGCCGCCCAAAGCACCTACAGGCATGCCACCACCAATCACTTTACCAAGAGTAGTAATATCAGGAGTAATCCCGAAAATCCCTTGGGCCCCTGTTAACCCCACTCTAAAACCAGTCATTACTTCGTCAAAGATCAATAAAGTTTTGTATTGATCACATAATTGGCGTAATCCTTTCAGAAATTCAGGCTCAGGCAAAACAAATCCCATATTCCCAGCTACAGGTTCCAATATTATTGCAGCAATATCATCAGGAAATTTTTCGAATAACTGTGCAGTTTGCTCTAGATCATTAAAATTTGCGGTTAGAGTATGCTCGGTAACACTTTGCGGAATTCCTGGAGTTGAAGGGATACCTAATGTAAGAACACCAGAACCCGCTTTAACTAACAAACTGTCGCTATGCCCATGATAACAACCATTAAATTTAATAAATTTATTTTTCTTGGTTACTCCACGAGCCAACCTAATCGCAGTCATTGTTGCCTCGGTACCAGAGTTCACCATACGTACTTTTTCAATTGAAGGAATTAAGGAGATGATTTTTTCAGCCAGTTGTACTTCAAGTTCGGTAGGTGCTCCAAAACTCATACCACTATGAAGCACTTTATTCACTGCCTCAATTACAGCAGGATGACAATGTCCAAGGATTAACGGTCCCCAAGAGCCAACATAATCAATATATTCATTATTATCTACATCAACAAGATATGCACCTTTACCTTGTTTAAAAAAAATAGGATCGCCACTAACCCCTTTAAACGCGCGCACTGGTGAATTAACGCCTCCAGGAATAAGCGTTTGGGCTTGATGAAATAAATCTGTTGAACGTGTCATAAAAAATCTCCATAATTATGCGGTATAATATTACAGACATTATTAATAATTGGCAAAAAAATGCTTTATCTTTACATCGAAGCCCACAATAGCTAAATTACGCCCTTTTAAACGAGTATTATCATGCAAGAATATAAAAAATATATTTGTGTCATCTGTGGTTTTATTTATGATGAAGCCGAAGGATGGCCTGAAGATGGAATTGAACCAGGTACACGTTGGGAAGATGTGCCCGAAAATTGGTTCTGTCCAGATTGTGGAGCCGGTAAAGAAGATTTTGACATGGTAGAAATGGAATAAGTTTCCTTACTTAGAAGAAATCTGCACTCTAAGTTATATGTTTTTATAAAATTGTAACCTGGGTTTCGCTGCGCTGCACCCAGGTTACAATTTACGGTTTTACCACAACCAAAATCACAATCCCTATCAACAATAAGGTCGGCATTTCATTATAAATACGAAAAAAACGGGCGTGCTTTTGATTTTTATTCTGTGCAAATGCCTTTAAATAATGCCCGCATAATAAGTGATAAACCCATAAAATAACGACAAGACTCAATTTGGCATGCATCCATCCTGCCTTTAGATAATAGACTGGATTATAACTGAGAAGCCATAATCCCAATAAAGTTGTCACTATTGCAGCAGGCCAAGTTATTCCATAATAAAGTCTTTTTTCCATTACTTTAAAACGAATGAGACTTGTCTCATCATGAGTATCGGCATGATAAACAAACAATCTTGGTAAATAAAATAATCCAGCAAACCAGGCAACCATAGCAATGATATGAAACGCTTTAATATACAACATAATTAATTTCCTGAACGATGTTTTCGTTTTTTTCGAGAATGTTTTATCAAATTCAGTGCCTCCACTCCCAATGAGAAACCCATGGCAAAATAAATATATCCCCGAGGAATATGGAAAGAAAATCCATCAGCAACAAGCACCATGCCAATTAGAATTAAGTAGCTTAGAGCAAGCATTTTGATTGTGGGATATTCTTTAATAAATGCACTTACTGCTTCACTGGCAAAGACCATAATGAGAATAGCACATGTAATCGCGACAGCCATGACCCAAAAATGTGAAGTTAATCCCACGGCAGTTAATACACTATCTAAAGAAAATATAATATCCATTAATGCAATTTGGAAAATAACCGCTTTAAAGGTTGTTTTAAAGGCTACAGTCTTCGCTTCACCCGTTAATACCGGCTCAGTAGTCACATCCTGATGAATTTCTTCTGTTGCTTTCCAAATTAGAAAAGCGCCACCTCCCATAAGAAAAAAATCGCGTGCAGAAAACGACATATGAGCCACAGAAAGTAACGGTTTAGTCAATTTGATTAGATCAACTGCTACCGCTAATAAAATCAAACGCATAACCCAAGAAAGTGTAAGTCCCCACCGCCTTGCTTTTTTTCTCTGTTTGGGAGGTAATTTTTCAGACAAAATAGATAAAATAACCAGATTGTCAATTCCCAAAACAATTTCCAATATGATTAAAACGATTAAGCCTACCGTAATATCAATAAAATCCATCAAATCCTCTGATATCAGAAATTGAAAAAATATATAATATACTCTTTATCTGAGATTTACCTATATCTTTCTGTAAAATCTAGAGCATAACTTTATTGAAAGCATGATGTTTATAAAGGCAAATGATTCACTTTATTCTTTGGCTTCGATATAATATCTACGTTATATTAATCTTGTGAGATACAGAGATCATCAAATTTATCAAAAAGCTGCTAAAGAGAAACAGAGCTCATGTGCAACCTGTTGCTTCAGCTTATATAATCCCAAGGAATAAGCATTCCATATCTAAAGCGGACATTAGTAGCAATGCGCTCAAAGTGCTTAACCGCTTAATTGGTGCTGGATTTCAGGCATACATTGTTGGAGGTAGCGTCAGAGATTTATTGTTGCATAAAGCCCCCAAAGATTTTGATGTAGCTACAGATGCAACACCCAATCAAGTTAAAAATTTATTTAGAAATGGACGAATTATTGGTCGTCGCTTCAAGCTTGTTCACATACTCTTCCACCGCGAAATTATTGAAGTTGCTACCTTTAGAAGTCATATAGCTATTGATGAAAGTCAGCTAACAAATGAACGAGGTATGTTGGTTCGGGATAATGCTTATGGTTCCCTTGATGAAGATGCTTGGAGACGTGATTTCACGATTAACTCACTTTACTACAATATAAATGATTCATCGATTATTGATTTTACTGGTGGCGTGAAAGATGTTGAAGAAAAGCTCATTCGTATGATTGGTGATCCAATAAAACGATATCAGGAAGACCCAGTACGCATGCTACGCGCAATTCGCTTTAGTGCAAAATTAAATTTCAAACTTGCACGAGAAACTGAAGCGCCCTTTCCTGAGATTAGTCATCTTATTACTCATGTTTCCAACTCACGTTTATTCGATGAAATGACTAAGCTATATCAATGCGGCAATGCAGTAACAGTGCAAGGATTGCTCATGCAATATGGCTTGTTTCAACATCTGTGTCCTCAAACTCATGGACTATTAAACAGTACTTATCCCGTAAATGCGTTATTAACGATCGCTCTTGAGAATACAGATACTCGTATTCATGAAGAAAAGCCAGTAACACCAGCATTTTTATTTGCAGTTCTTTTATGGTTTCCTATGATTGAATGTGCAAAGGAGTTACAAAAAACAGGAATAGATCCGCTTCCTTCTATAGAAAAAGCGATGTCATTTGTCCTTGCAGAGCAAAATAAAGTAATTTCAATTCCTAAACGTTATACTCAAATTATTCGGGAAATCTGGTTGTTGCAGTACCGTTTTGCCAAGAGACTTGGAGGAAGAGCCTTTAATCTTTTACAACATCCACGTTTTAGAGCAGCCTATGATTTTATGGCATTACGTGCTCTTGCAGGTGACGAATCCATGGAACTTGCACAATGGTGGACAGCGTTTCAGGATGCCGACGAAGCAGAACAAACTAAAATGGTTGCGCAGCTCGCCCCTGACTTACCGAAACGAAAACGCCGTCGTAAAAAACCTAAAAGTATTAAAGCTAGTGATTCATAATGAATATTTGTTATTTAGGTTTGGGCTCAAATCAGCACGTACCTGAGCGTCAACTGCGAAAAGCAATTAAATCAATAAAAGCGCTGCGCACTACTGTTGTTACTAAGGTTTCATCTTTTTATTGGAACAAAGCTTGGGGATTACAAGGCCAACAAGACTTTTGCAATGCCGTGATCGAGCTTTTCACTCTTTTATCCCCCTTAGAACTACTTAACGCTTGCCAAAAAATCGAAAAAAAACAGGGAAGAATTCGGAAAAAACACTGGGGTCCCAGAGTTATTGACATCGATATTCTATTATACGCAGATCAAGTCATTCATTCTAAAAAACTGGTAATACCCCACCCATATATACAATCTAGAAACTTTGTTTTAATTCCTCTAATTGAGATAAATCCCAATTATAAATTAAAACTAAAATCGGAATCACTTACATAATCTTTTTGCTAATGAGTTGATACAGCACCGATCGTTATCTCAAGAAAATGCATAATACGATGGTATTAATTCCTCAAACTAAATTATTTCATATTTTATGAGATAAAATAGGTACTTATAGTAAAGAATCTACTATTATTTACAATAATAAATTCAATTGTGAGGCTGCTATGTATAAGAATATTTTATTTGCTACGGATTTGCTTAAGGAACATAATCATCTCACAGAAAAAGCAATCGCGATTGCGAAACAATTTAATGCTAAATTATATCTGTTACATGTCATTGAACTGCCTGCCAGTTTTCAATTGGCTCAAGGCCTTGGTTTTACAGAATTAGCCAACCCAGCCAAAGACGATGCACAAACTGTATTAGCTTTAATAGGAGAAAACTTTAATATTCCACGTGAACAACAATTTGTTGAGGTAGGCTCGGTTAAAGAACATATTTTTAGTAAAGTGAAAGAGCTAAATTGTCAGCTCATTATTATTGGCAGTCATTCTTCTTCTGGTTTGCACTCATTTTTGGGAAGCACAGCAAATGCTGCAGTCAATCATGCTCCATGTGATGTAATAACATTACGGATTTAAAAATTAAGTTTTTATCTGCACTGTTTCTGACAGAATAACTATGCCAATCCTGTTTCTTGGTGCCTATAACAGGCACCAAATATCTTCATCCGTTTAAAAAAATATTGATGGATTTGATATCTGAATCTTATGATCCTAATTAAGGGTTTAATTCGATTTAAATTGCTCCATTTTGAATGAAAAAAATGCTATAATAAACATACCATAACATATGAGCTCTTTGTTTTAGAAGTATGCAATATAAATACAATCAAGATAGTTTTACTTGCAAAAAACCTGAATTTTTCATGGCAGTGTGTGGCTATAAAAATCACTCTTATATGATAATAGGTGTTAAGGACTCTGAAACCCAAGAACAATTTGTAATTGGAATGTTTGGTCGTAGGGGTGGGCTTATGGGCACATATTTAACCAACGAACGAATGCCCCAAAGAAGTCAAAGCCTCATTGGCATACAAGCGTTTACTATATCAGAAACTCAATATAAAAATCTTATTCAATTCCTAGCAGACCTGAAAAAAAATCACAAATCCAATGCAGCAGTCTTTGCTGTTCCTTCAACGTGGTTAAATAAAGGTGATCCTTCAGAGCAAAATGAAGCAGTAAGATTTACCTGGTTAAACTATATGGCAAACTCAAAGACAAATAGAATTGAAGATCTAGATTTAGATGGGAGTGCTAGTTATGATCCAGAACAAGTCAGACAAGGGGTTTCATTAGATAATAACTGTAGAACTGCTGCAAAGCATATAACTCAAGTCACTATGAGTGCAGAGTCATTACCTAATGTCTCTTCATTTTTTTTAAGATCACTTCCATTTAAAGCTCACTTAAGTAATGGCAAGATAAGTGACAAATTATTTATATATCCTCCACCTCCGCCAATGCAGAAAAAATTTGAGAATATGGTGGAGTGGGAAATTTTGAACCGAATTTATAATAGATTAGATAAAATAGCAAAGACTTCAAGTAAGGACATGGAGGAGAGTTATAAAAAATTTGAATTGTTAAAGACTCTTTATCAACAACAATACGATAAATTAACAGGTGGCAAACATAATTTACAGGATTTAATGTATGATATTAAACAGTACATTGAGCAAGAAGCAAATGCTGCAATTATTGACACACCACGGAATAGCTTTTTCCACTTTAAAACATCTACTAGAAAAATGTTTGAGCAAATTCAAAAAGAAAATCCCTCATCAGAGTCAGATCCCGGTCCTAAAAAATAGTTTATACTGAATCCAGTGCACAAAAAAATGCTTATTTTTTGCTTTTTGACCTCTTTTTAACATGACTCATTAATCTTCTTTTTTTATTCACTTGCCGTTGTGATAATTTAACTTTTTTATTTGCGAAAGGATTTGTTCCGCCTTTAAATTCCAGTTTTAAAGGAGTTCCAACTAATCCCAGATGTTTAATAAATTCATTACTAAGATAACGTCTGTAACTATCGGGTAAATCAGCTAATTGATTCCCATGAATAACGATTACCGGAGGATTGTGGCCACCAAGATGGGCATATCTTAATTTTATCCTACGCCCATTCACACAAGGAGGGGTATGTTTCATGCTGATATCTTGAAGCAACCGAGTTAATCGAGGCGTTGAAAAAGATTGGACGGCGGAAGCATAAGCTTCATTTATATCTTTAAATAATCCGCCCACACCACTGCCATGTAACGCCGATATAAACCGAATTTTTGCAAAATTCGCAAAATGTAATCTTCTGGATAATTCGCTTTTTACATGCTCCTTATGCTCTTCATCCAAACCATCCCACTTATTCACTGCAATAACTAGGGCTTTACCGGATTCAATAATAAAGCCAAGCAAATTCATATCCTGATCGGTAATCCCCTCTCTAGCATCCAGAACCTGCAAGCATACATTGGATTCTTCAATAGCTTGGAGTGTCTTGATCACAGAAAATTTTTCAATTTTTTCATCAACTCGTGATTTTCTACGTACCCCCGCAGTATCAATTAAAATATAGTGCTGCTCATCCCTAACAAAAGGAATCGCAATACTGTCTCGGGTTGTTCCAGGCATATCATATACGACGACTCGTTCTTCACCCAAAATTCGATTAATTAAAGTTGATTTTCCGACATTAGGACGGCCAGCAAAGGCAATTTTAATGACATTATCTTCTTCAACTTTATCCGCTTGAGCTGTAAATGGTGACAAAACATCATCAAGCAATGTACTAATACCACTACCATGCGATGATGAAATAGAGTGTATATCAGCAATTCCTAAAGAGTGAAAATCAGCACAAGCAACGTCATCATCCAGCCCTTCGGTTTTATTAATCACAAGGTGGACTTTTTTGTTTAATTTACGCAAATTGCTGGCAATTTTTTCGTCAATTCCAGTCAGGCCAGCTCGTCCATCAACCAAAAAAAGCACAATATCTGCTTCATTGAGTGCTATCTCCGATTGTTTGGACATTAAATTATCAACAGCAATGTCATCAACACCTATACCACCAGTATCAACAACGATATAGTGTTTGTTATCATGTTGGGCTTGACCATACTGTCTGTCACGAGTTAAACCAGGAAAATCAGCAACAAGGGCATCTTGAGTCTTGGTAAGTCTATTAAATAAAGTAGACTTACCAACATTAGGACGTCCAACAAGTGCAATCACAGGGATCATTTATTAACTCACAGATAATTGATTAAGCATTCCATTGTCTGTTAACACAAATAACTTTCTTCCAACTACGCTTGGAGAAATACTGACGCCAGCAGAAACCTTCGAGCGAGCTATAATTTCACCCGTTTGCGCATCAATAAAATGTAGATAGCCGGTTTTGTCACCTACTACTAAATCATTTTTAATTAACGCGGGTTCAGTTAAGACTCTCGCTTTTAAACCAGTCTGTTTCCAATTAATTTGACCATTGTGTTTATCAATAGACCAAATGACATCATGACTGTCTGTTACATACAATGTATTACCACTTAAGATCATATTTTTATATACGGACCCTGGTTTTCTCCAAATAAATTGTCCGTCTGACAAAGACAATGCGCCGATGTAGCCTTGATAACTGGCAAGATAAACCACATTATTTTCCACAATAGGATCTGCATCAATATCAACCAATCGTTCCACATCGCTTGGACCTGATGCATAAGCAATACTGCGCTGCCACATAACACGACCAGTTTTTACATCCAATGCATCCAATTTTCCATCAGAAAAACCAATTAACACCAAATTTCCCATAGCAATGGGTGACGAGCTTGCCTTCAAGATTAAACTGGGTGAACCATGCTCTGTCATCCATATTTGTTTGCCATCTGCTGTATTAAAGGCATAAACCTTACCGTCAATCGTCTTCACGATAACTTTTCCACCTAAAATAGCCGGCGGTGATAAAATTTCACCGGTAACCTTTTTTTGCCATAATTTGTTACCATTGCTTTTATTTAATACAACCAATGACGAGTTATTGGTGCCTACAGCAATATATCCACTTGCTACAGCAGGGCCGCTAACTAAACCATGCTTCAATACCGTAGTCCATTTTACCTGACCATTATGCTTATTAATAGCACGAACTAACCCACTGGCATCAGCGGTATAAATAACGCCACCCTGAACCACTGGTTTCAATCTTAAATATTCTTTATTTTTAGATGACTTACCAGCAGCTACTGTCCAGTTTTGCTCAACTGTAATTTTATCCTTTATTAGCTTGAGTTCTTTAGGTTGTGGCGTATTGTCTTTACCCAACATATAATCATCAAGTTTTGAACATCCTTGAACTAACGCACAGAGAATTAAAATAAATAATTTCATTTTCATGAAAATTAAACCTCAATTTTTACAAAATATATCAATAAAAGATCAACTATTATGCACATAAATAACAACCTGGGTGAAAAAGACCACTAAAACTTATGAGCTACACTCAGGCTATAACAATTATGCGGACTTTACTTTTTTATCTCCAGAAATCATTGAGTGCGATTTACTTGCTATCTCATTAGTTTTCATTTCCAAAAATAAATTACCCATCCCATTATTTTTTACTTCATCTAAAGCCAGTTTATAGGAACTCATAGCTTCTTGATATTGACCTGTAGCTCCATAAATATCGCCTTTTAATTCATTAATAACAGGTAAATAAGTTTTATCATCAATACTGCTTAATTCCTTAAGAGCATTTGTATAAGACTTTTCTGCTGCAAAGATGCGCGCCATACGAATTTTAGCAATTTGTTTTAAAGCAGGCATTTTACTGTTTGTAGCAACCGCTTTCAGTTCATCTGTAGCTGTATCCAGTTTATTTTTTGACACATAAATTTTCGCAAGTGTCAGATGTGCCGCATCAGCATAAACGGTACTGCTATGTTGATGAATCAATTCATTTGCATAGGCTCTTACTCCTTTGATATTTTGATTTGAAAGAGCAACCATCATTTGCTCATAAGCAACAGAAGCTTGTTGAGTAATCTTTGCTTGATGCCAATGCAAATATCGATAACCGGCAATGCCAAAGAGTATAAGCGATAATACTACGGTGACAAGATTACCGTATTGCTTCCACCATTTTTTTATCGATTCCAGTTGTTCCTCTTCGGTCATATACACTGACATAATATTCTCCTGCACTCACTCTAAATAATCTTTCAAGACCTGATTAATCATATTTTGATCCACTGTAATTTGCTCGGCCTCATTACGTAAGTCTTTGATACTAATTTGTTTTTTAGCCAATTCATCTTCACCCAAAATTAAAGCCAAACGTGCCCCGCTTTTATCTGCTTTTTTGAATTGGCTTTTAAAGCTGCCCCCTGCAGTATTTACTGACACCTCTATCTTTGGATAAGCGTTACGTATCCATTCGGAAATTACAAGACCTCGTACCACCGCCTGCTCATTCGTAGCAATAAAATATAATGCGTTCTTTTTACTCTCTGGTTGCAAAAGACTCAAGGTTTCCATAAGCAAGTATATTCTTTCGATACCTAATGCAAAACCTACAGCAGGAGTTGGGTTACCCCCTAATTGTTCTACTAAGATATCGTAGCGTCCTCCAGCACATACTGTGGATTGACTTCCAAGTTTATCAGTAACCCACTCAAACACTGTATGCCCGTAATAATCCAGGCCTCTCACCAAAACAGGATTAATTACGTAGGGTACCTCTAATGCGTCCAAGCCATCACAGAAAGACTGAAAATGCGCACGACTTCTTTCACCAAGAACATCAATCAATTTGGGTGCATTAGCCAACAACTGTTGCATTTCTGGGTTTTTACTGTCCAAAATGCGCAATGGATTGCGAGTTAACCTGCGTTTGCTGTCCTCATCCAATTGACGTTCATGAGCGGTCAAGTATTCAACGAGAATTTTTTTATAATGATGACGTTCGGTTAATTCGCCTAAGGTATTCACTTGTAATTGAACAAAATCTGCAAATCCTAATTGCTCCCAAAACTTACGGCATAAGGAAATCAATTCCAACTCGACCAGTGCACCTGGCATACCAAATGCCTCGACGCCTAATTGATTGAACTGTCTATACCGTCCCTTTTGTGGCCTTTCGTGACGAAACATTGGTCCCATATACCACAGTTTTTGTTGCTGATTATGCAAAAGCCCATTTTGCAAGCAAGCACGAACACAGCCAGCTGTTCCTTCGGGTCTTAAGGTAATGCTATCCCCGTTTAAGTCATTAAAAGTATACATTTCTTTTTCGACTATATCAGTTACTTCACCTATAGTCCGCTTAAATAGTTGGGTGCTTTCAATAAGTGGGAAACGTATTTCCTGATAACCATAACTGGACAATGCATTCACAAAAATCTGTTCGATGGAACGCCAAAATACCGTTGTCTCAGGCAAAATATCATTCATTCCACGGATTGCTTGAATTCGTTCAGTCACCTATCTTCTCCATAGGAGACATTTCCGGTTTTGGGTTTAACAAGGATTGCATTTTTGATATGTCAGTGAGTTTAAGCTCTTTAGTTTCAATTGTTGGCGTTTGATTTAATGATAAATCAGCAGGAGCCGTCTTTGTCGGAAATATCTGTTGCGTATCTCTGTTTTTTTGCCACCAAACTCCTACAGCCACGATCACACCTAATGCAAACAAAATTGTAAACCAACGAATAATATGTTCCACTTTATATGATTCGCGTTTACTTTGCTGCCATAGGAGCGCTCGATCAGATTTTTTCTCGACAACAAACTGAGCATTAAATATTGCCAGATAAGGTTCAGGAGATGTGCCAAGTAATTTAGCATAAGCACGCAAATATCCTTTAACAAAAACAGGCTCAGGTAATAAATGAAATTCATTATTTTCAATTAATTCAATAATACGAGCCCTTAAATGCAATTTATTGGCAACATATTCAACTGTATATCCTTTTTGTTGGCGAATACTGGCAAGTTGCTCGCCTGGATTATTATTATACTCTGCTATATTCTCATCCAGTGTGGTTGTTGTATTCATTATTTACTCCACTATTATCGACATTGGAATTCAAATTATTCATGCTTTGTTCATATTCTGCAGCTAAAGTGTGTTGCCCAACTTTATCAGAAACCTCTTTGGCTAAAGATAATAAAACCCTGTCATTCAACACTAAATCAGAATGCTTTTGTACTAGCGCAAATGCCTCTGCATCATGTTTGGCTTTAATTTCAAGTTTTAGTAATTCATAAAAAGATACTTTCCGTGAAGGATCCTGATTTAAAGCTTTTGCAAAATAAAGCTTAGCCTTATCTTCATTGGGAGTTGATAAAGCACAAAGTCCTGCATTTTCATAAGCTCCTGCAGTATGCAAATACTGTAAATCATTAACTGCTTTTAAAAAGTAAGCTTCGGCTTTTTTATAATCACCTTGTCGACATAAAAAAGCACCGTAATTATTAAGCTGTGCGCCTCCATTTTTTGCTAGCGATATGGCTTTCAAATAATATTTCTCTGCCTGATCTAATTCTTTGGTTTGTTCAAAATAATAAGCCATTGCTGAATTAACATCAGGTGAGCCAGGTTCTTGCTCCAATGCAGTAAGAATCTTCTTTTTCGCTCTTGGCCTATCACCCTGCTTTAAATAACCTAATCCTAACTGAACATTATATGATGCAGCCTTGCTGAGATCAGGTTTTTTAAAATTTTGTTTTTCACTTTCTTCATCATGCACGCACGCCTGCAAAAAAAACAGGCAAGTCATAACAAGCAAGAGACAAAACTTTTTTAACACAGTATTTTCACGCTAAGGTTAGAAATGATTGCGCATTATAACCGCTTACAAATAAATTAAAAATAATTTGTCACAAATAATGATTTTATTATAATTCTTGAAGTTGTAAATTCGCTAAACTCAAGACATACCTCATTATTCTACTGCTTGCTGTTCTTGGTTTGTTTTAGGTATAAAATGCAATTTTTGCCATCTTTGAGAACGACTTGTTCTATCCTTAACCTCTCCAGCTAATTGCCCACATGCTGCATCAATATCATCACCCCGTGTTTTTCGAGTAATCGTATTAATGCCATGAGCGATTAGTCTATCTCTAAAGGCATCTATTGTTTCCTGAGGTGAGCGTTCATATTGTGTCATCGGAAAAGGGTTAAAAGGGATTAAATTGACTTTTGCTGGAACATTTCGCAACAACTTTATCAATTGATTGGCATGTTCTGGTTGATCATTGACGCCCTTAAGCATTACATATTCAAAAGTTACTTTTCTTCGAGGCTCATTCTTAAAATAGTTTTTGCATAAAGCCATCAATTGAGTCAACGGATACTTCTTATTTATAGGAACCAGTTCATTTCTTAGCTCATCATTCGGTGCATGCAGCGAGACAGCCAAAGCAACAGGGCTAATTTCTCTTAAACGTTCCAGATCAGGTAAAACCCCTGAAGTACTTAAAGTAACGCGACGTTTGGATAATCCATAAGCAAAATCATCCATCATAATATTCATTGCTGACACAACATTATCAAAATTAAGTAAAGGTTCGCCCATGCCCATCATTACCACATTTGTTATTTTTTTGTCATGAATTCCTTCTTGTTGTGATAACTCACGGACAGCCAACCAAACTTGGCCGATAATTTCGGCTGTAGATAAATTACGATTAAAACCTTGTTTTGCAGTAGAACAAAAGGAGCAATTCAAAGCACATCCCACTTGTGAAGAAACACATAAAGTTCCGCGGTTACTTTCGGGAATAAATACCGTCTCGATACAATTGCCGCACTCCAATTTCAAGAGCCATTTATGGGTGCCATCATTGGATTTTTGACAAGCAACAATTTCTGGTAATTTAATACATGATAGCTCTGTCAGTTTCTCTCTTAAGGCTTTGCTAAGATTTGTCATTTTTGTGAAATCAGTAAAACCGGCCTGATGTATCCATTGAATTATTTGCTGAGCTCGGTAAGGTTGTTCTCCCCAGCTATTTAGCAATTCACGCATTTGTTGATAATTGTAATCAAGAAGGTTTACTTTTTGTGCAGTCATTTTTGCTCCAAATTTAATGACATACATTAAATAAATAGTAATAGTATATGTAGTCTGGGTGCAGTACAGCGAAACCCGGGAATGCTAATCTTTCAGAAAACCCCGGGTTTCGCTGTACTGCACCCAGACTACATTTTAACTATGTTACTTTAACGTATTCCATTAAATATTCTTATCTTTCACAAATTTCATGTGGCTCAAAGAAAAAGGCAATTTCACGAGCTGCATTTTCAAGGCTGTCTGAACCATGTACTGCATTCGCATCAATACTATCAGCAAAATCAGCACGTATAGTTCCAGGTGCTGCTTCTTTGGGGTTTGTTGCGCCCATAATTTCTCTATTTTTCATTACTGCGTTTTCACCTTGTAATACCTGAACCATTACTGGGCCAGAGATCATGAACTCAACTAAATCTTTAAAGAAAGGACGTGCGCGATGAATGTCATAAAAATTTTCTGCTTGTTCACGAGAAAGTTGCATCATTTTTGCAGCGATTATATTGAGTCCCGCATTTTCAAAACGAGAATAGATTTGACCAATAACAGATTTAGCTACTGCATCAGGTTTAATAATTGACAACGTTGTTTCTTTTGCCATCATGCACTCCATGGGGGGTTAGTTAAAGTGCAATATTATACATGAAATACAAGCTATATGGCTAATATAAATTCATTTTTATATCAATTATAGTCTCGATAGTCAAAGTAAAAACCAAATACATATGCTTCATTTCTGATGTCTTTTTTATTTACTGTTCATAGCACCTCATATTGCCCCAATGTTCTTGTCAAAGTATAAAGGCTCTCTATTAATAGCATCTTGCTCGCTATCAATTTTGTATTCTGGTAATGATTTTAACAAATCGACAACGCGAAGAATCGTCTCATAAAATTGATTGCGATAGGAATTAGCTGACCTGCTTAATTCTTCAGTTTGTGCCACAAAATCACTGATCTGCTCATCAAAATCCATATCCATTTGTATAATTTCGGATAAAATATTTACACTTTTTTCCTTTAAATCTTCCGATAGGGAGACATTAAGGACCTCGTTCATTTTATCTATAAAAAGATATTTATTGTTTTGGACTTCTGCTACATTGCAGTAAATCAAGGCATGATTAATTGCTTCTCGGATTTTACTTTTTTTCTCTGAAGAATCAGGGCTCTTAAGTACTTTTTTTAATGAGGAGATCGTTTTATCCAACTCCGCATTGAATATCTGAGCTATTTTTATCAAAGCAGCCTGACTGTTAGCAATCAAATAATCATGCTCTCCTTGCACATTATTAAACTCATCCCCGAGTGCAACTAACTGCTGTCGTTCTTTTTCTATAACTTCACGTGTTGAAGCACCTTGCGCTTCTTCACCTTTAGAGTTTTCTCCGGACAATAAATAATCAATAAATAATTTTTGCACATAAACATGATAATCATTTGCTTGTTGCAAGATGATACCATTAAGTACATTTCTTAGTGGAACCCGCAGCATTCGATGATAAAAACTAAATGGACTTTTAATAGCTACCACTAATTCGGCTTGCGCCAGTTTGACATTGTACCTACCTAATATACGTTCAGCCGTTATTATTCCATAGGTTGAAAACCAATGGCTTAATTCACTATCAATTTCTTCCCCGTTCATTTTTCATCCAATTCAAGTTTTTCAAAGTATCGTGTTGCAATTCGCTAAATTGAGTCACAAGGCTTTGATTTCGTAGCATAGTATATGAGCATCGGAGCATAGAAAATCAAGGCTTCGCGGCCAAAATAGTAGAATTGTAAAAAGGTCCTATGATATAAGACAATTTATTTGATAAGTATAGTGTATTTAGCAGATGTTAAAACGATTAGATATTGATTTACAATTATTAAATAACTTTCTCCAAGTCAAAACGCCACAAGTATGGTTGGATTTTGCTGCAAATCATATTCCATTATTATTAATTGACCATGCTCATTGTGAGCGTAAAGCAGCAGCAACAGCAATTAATTTTATCAGCAAATATCCAGAAAAAAAGGAATTGGTTGAAGTGATGTCACCTTTAGCTCGCGAAGAGTTACTTCATTTTGAAAAGGTCATTAATCTAATGGCCCAAAAAGGGATTCAATTTTGTCCCTTGCAACCATCAGGATACGCTACGCACATGCATAAACAAGTTACAAGCAGGAATGTCCTCCAACGCTTATGTGATCAACTGATCATCGGTGCCATTATCGAGGCCCGTTCTTGCGAGCGCTTTCATGCAATTATCCCCTACCTTGAGGATCAGGACTTAACAAAATTTTACACTACTTTAATTCGATCGGAAGCACGTCATTTTGAAGACTATCTGCGCTTGGCAAAGTTATATGGCGGGAATATAGAACAACGTCTAAACTTGTTTTTATCTTTGGAAAATGATTTTATTTTAGCGACGGATACGGTATTTCGCTTTCACAGCGGAATACCGCAATCTAACAAAATTAACCATGAGACAGCCCTGGTTGCAGATCCTCTTGTTCCTCAAATTTAAAGGAGGATGTTTCCGCTAAAAACTTGCCAAACCCTTTATTGGGATCAGAGTGTAATGCCTCAAACGCATCCTTATCTAATGGGGTACCATCTGGATGATGCTTATAAATTTTTGTTTGAGAGTCCATTACATAATCGTTTTCTTGTAACCATAAATCAACCAATTTCTTAAATGCTTTATTTGCATCATTTGCTTTATCGAAAGGGATACCATCAACACGAGTTAAATCAGCGATTTCAACTTTCCCATCCTTAAAGGTAACTTTATGCTTAAGAGCATTTACGTTTATATCACTGTTGCCTTTAATTTTATGAAGTATCGCTGATTTAACTCCTTCATATATAAACTCTTTAGGGTGAGTTATTGTTCTAACAATAGGCATTTCATGAGTGGCTTTCTTTATAAGATCTAATGCCTCACCTGAAACTTGATTTGACGATACGTTTATTGCCTTATTAAGTTTGGAAAATAAATTCAATAAGGACATCATATTAGAGCGCCAGTCATTGATGGAGGTTTGTTCTGAATTAATTACCTCGTCAGCTAACTCCTTTATTTCATCCCAATAAGTTGTTTCTTTACCTGTTCTCTTGTTTATGGTTTTATGGCTATTCCTTAACTCATCCATAACCTTAGCCCACTGTCTCTGATGTTTAAACCGTGCCTCTTCAAGAGATGCTAATCGTTTCTTCTCACTTTCTTCTTTATTGATCCGGGCTATGTCCTTTTCAAACTCTTTATTCGCCTCTTCTTTTTTTCTTTCAAGTTCATCTTTATTTTGAGTCATAGCCTGCCTCTCTAAAAATTACAAATGAGCAAAATAGAGCCCTTTTGTATTATGATAACACAATACCAAGGGTTTGTCATCCCAATCACTCAGGACGTAACGCTTTAAATTTTGTGCGTTATTTTGATAAGAAGTAATACCCGGTTTATGAGTATGACCATGTATTAATTGAGTCACTTGGTAGTATGACATATGCTTAATGATTTCCTCAGTAACCACATCCATTTCTTCCATAGATTTGTTGGTATTCATCTGACTATGAGAACGAATTTGGTTTACTAGCCGCTCGCGATATTTTAGCGGTAAACTTAAAAAAAGAGTAGTAAATATTCTATTTCGAGTTAACAATCTAAAGCGCTGATGGGCTAAATCTTTAGTACAATAGCGATCGCCGTGAACTAACAATATTTTTTCCTGCCCTAATTGGATTACAGTCGGTTCAGATAAAACCGTCCATCCCGCCAGATGTGCAAAAGTTTTCCCCAATAAGAAATCACGATTACCATGCATGTAAAATAAGTTAATTCCTTGTTTTTTTAAAGAAGATAACTGATAAGCAATCTCCCTGCTCCAATCATCGATTGCATCATCACCTGCCCACGCATGAAAAAAATCACCCAGAATATAAATATTTTTAACAGAAACCCGTGCCCATTCAAGAAAATGATTAAAACGTTTTTGAATATCCCGATCCTCTGGATGCAGATGAAGGTCCGAAATAAAAACAACCTCTATCATAAGGGCTCTATTTGTATGTGCTCATCGATTAAATAAATTTGGCAAGGACCATTATAAGGCTCGATCACATCACTTAAACGATAAAATCCGGCAATTGATACTAACTCTGCCTCCAGGGATTGACAAAAAATTCTTGCCTCTTTATCTCCAGAAATTCCTGCCAAGGCTCTCCCTCTTAAAGCGCCATACACATGGATACAACCGTCCGCCAGTAATTCAGCACCATGGCTTACCGAAGAAGTCACTACGAGATCACCACCTTTTGCTACTACTTGTTGTCCCGAACGTACAGGTGTAGTAATTAACTTTGTTATTGATTTTGCTGAGTCATGATGATTGTTTTCAATAGGCCGCTCAATAATAGGTTTATCTTGTGTTGAAGACGCATGCAATACAGCCAAACCATGACATTGAGCCAGAGTATTATGTAATACACTTCCTCCTTGAATGGCAACAGGAATCATACCATGCGCACGTGCACTCTGGAGTAAAGGCTGCAAATCAAATTCTAACTGTTGTACAGAAGACAGGTCAAAAACAACAGGAGTATGCTCAAATAATTTAGGAGCTTTGGCAATAGTATCATCAAGTTGTTGCGAAAAAACATCAGAGTTCGTATTTAATACATGTAATACAGTAAATGTATAAAGACGGCCTTTTAGTTTAAATGCTTGAGTTTGTGTTGTATTTTCACCCATGAGTATGATATCCATAACCGATATTTTTGTTTATACTAACATGTGAAAACCAATAACAGAAGGATATTAAGGTGGATAAACGGTGGTTTGAACAATATCAGAAAGGAGTCCCGCATGAAATTGACGCAAGTCAGTATTCTTCCCTCGTCGATTTGTTTAAAGAATCCTGCTCGCGTTATGCTAAAAAAACCGCGTATACCAATTTAGGGAGTAGTATTACTTTTGGTGAACTGGATGAGTCAAGTCGCAATTTTGCTGCTTATCTTCAACAGCTCAAACTGGATAAAGGAGCTCGGATAGCAATTATGCTTCCCAATGTTCTTCAATACCCAGTAGCCTTATTCGGCATCTTACGTGCAGGTTATATTGTTGTTAATACGAATCCACTTTACACCACAGACGAGCTTATTCATCAAATGAATGACTCGGGTGCTGAAGCAATTATTGTACTTGCTAATTTTGCAAAAACTGTAGAAAAGGCTTTAAGCTCCATTCCTACATTAAAACATGTTATTGTGACTGAAATAGCAGATCTATTTCCCACTCCGAAACGAATCATTATCAATTCGATAATTAAATACATTAAAAAAATGGTACCTGCTTATAATATCCCCCATGCAGTAGCTTTTAATTATACTCTGCTTGAAGGAAAAGAATCGACGCTACATCATGTTGCATTGGGGCATGACGATATTGCATTCTTACAATATACCGGCGGTACAACAGGCGTAGCAAAGGGTGCTATTTTAACTCATCGCAATATGCTCTCCAACGTCCTGCAAGCTGAAGCATGGATTAAACCTATAGTAGGGTTAAACGGCGATGAAACGATTATTACAGCAATACCTCTTTATCATATTTTCTCTCTTACTGCGAATTGTTTGACTTTTTTAAAACAAGGAGCAAAAAATGTGCTAATCACAAACCCCCGTGATATGAAGCACTTTGTTAAAGAAATCAAAAAAGTACGTTTTTCAGCGATTACGGGTGTTAATACCCTGTTCAATGGATTACTAAACCAGCCTAAATTTAAAGAAGTTGATTTCAGCAACCTAAAAATTTCACTTGCGGGTGGTATGGCATTGCAAAAAAGTGTAGCGCTTAAATGGCGTGAAGTCACCAAAACGCCTGTATTAGAAGCTTATGGATTAACTGAAACCAGTCCTGCTGCCATCATGAATCCTATGAATTTGACGGAATATAATGGAAGCATAGGAGTGCCAATTCCCTCTACAGATGTCATCATTCTTGATGATGATGAACACGAAGTACCTATAGGAACAAGCGGGGAAATTTGCATTAAAGGACCACAAGTAACCCCGGGATATTGGAAACGACCTGATGAAACCGCATTAGTGTTCACTAAGAATGGCTATTTAAAAACTGGGGACATTGGTAAAATGGATGAAGAAGGTTTTATTTACCTCGTCGATCGAAAAAAAGACATGTTACTTGTCTCCGGATTTAATGTTTATCCAAATGAAGTCGAACAAGTGATTGCAATGCATCCTGGTGTTTTGGAAGTGGGGGTTGTTGGCGTTTTTGATAAGGAATCTGGTGAACGTGTTAAAGCATGTATTGTAAAAAAAGATCCCACTTTAACCGAAGAGCAAGTGATTGCTTATTGTCGAGAACATCTAACAGCTTATAAAGTTCCCAGGGTAGTTGAATTTTATGATGAACTTCCCAAAACAAATGTGGGAAAAATTCTTCGTCGAGCACTTAAAGATTCCCATTCCACGTCTCCAAGCCTCCCAGAGAAAAAACCAGCTGTTGCTATATAAATTCAAATAATGTACTTACTACGTCCCGCGGCTTGTCCGCGGGGCCCAGTGTTTTAACATAGATCTTCTGGATCCCGCGGACAAGCCCTGAGAGAACCACGCGAAATTTGCATGTCACTTTATATTTTTAAATAAACTATACTCAGCTTTCTACGTACCGCGCTTTAAAGTCAAGGATTATTGCTACATAGCTGGGCAATAATCCTTTGCTTGTGTAAGCACC